>DKBS01000186.1:21160-21969 GCA_002451275.1 Planctomycetaceae bacterium UBA6894
CGTGAGCCAAGGTTTTGAGTACCATCGTTGGTGCCAAAACGCGTTGACAAATTCGGAAGTGGTGCGCGTTCTCTTCCCCTGCATTCTTAATTTGTTAAAAAATAAACATCCTGCAAGGTTTCTTCCATGGGCTATGTGGCCTTCCTGTGTGGCAAATGTGGCGAACCCCTGTGCGCGGATGAGGCCGCGCGTGGCGCCGGAGGCATGTGCGCCCGGTGCGGCTCGCCCGTGGTGATCCCTGAGGTCGACGGGCTGCTGGCTGCCGCCGGAGCGGCGGCAGGCGACGGGGTTGGCCCCGTTTCCGCAGCGCCAGAATCCGGGTTGGTTGATCTAGCCGCGCTGCCAGTGGTGGCCACGGCGGGCGCCAATTTCCCTGAAAAACAAAGGATTCAGAATAATAAAAACAAAGAGCCATCTGTGGTGTATTCAGATCGGGGCATGGGTTTTTACCGGCTGTTGCTCTGCATATTCGCCTGCTTCGCACTCCTTTCCGCGGCCCTCAATGTCTACCTGGTGCTGCGCCTGCGCGCGGCCGACGACGCGCTGCGCAGAAGGGCGTGCGCCGAAGCGCTATCGCCAATCGAGGAGCAAAAGAGGGGAAGGATAAACCATTTGGCAATTAGGTGAAAATTCCGGGGCGATTCGCGCGGCAAACCCAACCTTGCCATTCACCATCACCACGGCTATTTTAAAGGTGTCATTGGTAGGGGCCGTGTTTTGATAAAGGTCGCCCTCGGGGCTTGGCGGAATCAAGGCATCCCTGTCGCCTCTGGTTGGATGAAAAATCTTCCTCTCGCCGGTTTCCTCGG
>DKBS01000155.1:0-884 GCA_002451275.1 Planctomycetaceae bacterium UBA6894
ACCGGTTGGCGGTACTTCCCAGCGACCAGCGCCGGTGGGGTTACCGCCTGCGTTGCAAGGTGATGGGCCATGCGTCGGATCGCAACACCAGGGAGTCTGAATTTTTGGCCCTGCTGCGGCGCATGCTGAACCTCAAAATCGCCTCCGCCGATTCGGTCGATCCGGCGGACCCCGAAAGTGTGCTCGAATTCGACCTCGAACGCGATGTCACCGCCGACGGCGTCCGCCGTCAAAAGAACCTGCTGTTTGACAAGTACGACCCAGAAAAGGCTTCCAATCCAACTGAAGTCGATCGCTTTAGCAAGCGCCGCGAGCAAATTGAAAAAGCGGCCAAAGAATTGCTGAACCGCCTGGGGGCCCCGGAGCAGGCGCCAGCCCCCGCCGAGGACCCCTTCGCCGCGCCCGGCTCCCGGCACAACCCGGACTTGGATGACATTTTGGGGTGATTATGTGGCCTCGGCCGGTTGGCGTACGGTTGCAAGCACCGTCACGGCGACCACGGCCAATGCCGCCCCGTACCCGAAGGCGGCCATAGGGCCGGCCACCTGGTAGAGAGCTCCGCACGCCAGACTGGCTGGCAGGGCCGCCATGCCGCTGGTGAAACTGTACCAGGCGTAGCCCATGCCTCGCTTGCCGCGCCCCACCAACTGGCCAACCAGGGTGCGCTCGGCAGGTTCCACCAAACCCATCACCAGACCGTAGGCGATGAACAGTGCCCACATGTGGGAGGCCTCGCTGGCCAACGCGAAACCGGCATAAACCAGCGCAAAAGCGCACCAGGCCACCGGCAGCAACCGTCGCGCGCCCCATTGGTCAATCAGTCGCCCAAGCAGGAAGTTACACCCGCTCTTGGCCACATGGCAGGCACACCACAAAAGCGGCAA
>DKBS01000155.1:1188-14300 GCA_002451275.1 Planctomycetaceae bacterium UBA6894
CCCAGCGTGAAGATGAGCAGGGCCACCATGTAGCGGACAAAGCCCGGGGAATAGTGCGAGGGCAATCCCGCCGCTTGCTGAACAGGCTCCACCACCGGTCCCCGCGTGTCCGGCAAACGAAACAAAAGCAGTGCCACCACCAGCAGGCCCGGCAACAAAGTCACCAAAAACAGCAGCCGCAATTGCTCCGGCCAAAGGGCCAAAAACAGCGCGGCTATCAGCGGGCCAACCGCGGCTCCCAGGTTGTCCATGCCCCGGTGGTAACCGAAGGCGCGGCCACGCAAGTCAGCCGGCGTGGTGTCGGCGATCATCGCGTCCCGTGGCGGGGTGCGAATCCCCTTGCCCAACCGGTCGGTGATCCGGGCCCCGAACAGGTGCCAAGGGAGGGTGGCCAGGCCGATCAGGGGGCGAACCAACGCGGGAACCGAATAGCCCATCACAATGAACGCCTTGCGCGACCCACCCCGGTCAGCCACCCGTCACATCCAGATTTTCAGCAGGCTGGCGGTCGCGTCCGCGCAGCCTTCAATCAGCCCGACATGAAACCGGTTGCCTCCCAGGGTTTGCAGCAGGAAATGCGGCAACAAGGCGTAAACCATTTCGCTGGCCGAATCATTCAAAAGGCTGGCCCAGCCCAACACGCGCACCGCGACGGGTAGTTGACTCGCTGGCTCCTTCCGGGAATCGGTGTTGGTTTCCGACAAGGTGTCACCCCGGACTGCTCAAATGAAAAACCCGGCAGAAATAAACATTTTATCTGGAATTTGCCCATTCTTTCACTTTCTATCGCCCTTGCCCCCCTTCAGGCCCCGTGGGATAATGGCAATCCCGCCTGAATTGCCTTCCCCAACGGGCATGCCCATGAACTGGATCGTCCTTCTGTTGCTGGTCACGCCGAAAGCCGATCCTCCTCCGTTCGTGGCTGCGAATAAAAATCAACTGGCGTTGTATACCGCCAAGATCAAGCCGCTCCTTGCGGTTCGATGCCTGGCCTGCCACGGCGCCCTCGAGCAAAAGGGCGGTTTGCGGGTGGATACCGTCGCACACATGCTAAAGGGCGGTGATTCAGGCCCGGGACTGGTTCCAGGAAAGCCAAAGGAAAGCCCCATCCTGCTTCGCTCGGCGGGACATCCCGGTCAGCGCCGGATGCCACCCAAGGAGGAAGGCGAGGAGGTCGGCGCGGAGGACTTGGCCCGTCTGGAACAGTGGATTGCCTCGGGCGCCCCTGCGCCCCACAAAGAATCGGAAGATCCCGACCCTAGGGACCATTGGTCGTTTCGCAAACCGAAAAGAGCCGCCCCCGCCGTGCAGGGCGTCAACCCCATCGACACATGGATTGCCAAGGGCTGGCAGGAAAAGGGTTTGGCACCACGCCCGGAAGCGGACAAGCGCACCCTTCTGCGCCGTGTTTACCTCGACCTGATCGGCCTGCCCCCCACCTCGGAGCAAATCAATCGTTTTCTGGCGGATTCTTCCCCACATGCGTACGAACGCGAGGTCGAAACCCTGTTGAAAAGCCCGCTCCATGCCGAACGCTGGGCCCGGCACTTCATGGACATCTGGCGGTATAGCGACTGGTGGGGTTTGGGGGCCGAGGTACGAAACAGCCAGAAGAATATCTGGCATTGGCGAGACTGGATCATTGAATCGCTGGAAAACGACCTGCCATACGATGAGATGATCCGCCAGATGCTGGCCGCTGATGAACTCTACCCAACCGACGCCTCCAGGCTTCGCGCCACAGGTTATTTGGCCCGCCAGTACTTCCTGTTCAACCGCACCAGTTGGATGGATGAGACCATCGAGCACACCTCCAAGGCTTTCCTGGGGCTCACAACCAACTGCGCCAAATGCCACGACCACAAATACGATCCGATACGGGCGGATGATTACTACCGTCTCCGCGCGGTTTTCGAGCCCTACCAGGTGCGTTTCGATGCGCCAGCAGGTTCCCTCGATCCAACCCAAGGCTTTCCCCGGGCTTACGATTCCAACCTGGAAAAGCCCACCCACAAACACATCCGGGGCGATGAGGCCCGGCCGGAAACCCGCCGGAAAATGACCCCCGCGGCGCCGCCCTTCCTCGATTTCGCGAAACTGGAGGTGTCCGAGGTTCGGTTGCCTGCCGAGGCGTTCGCTCCGGAAATTCGGCCGGAGGTTCTCGACCTGTACCTGAAACAATCAGCCGCGGCGTTGACGGCAGCCAGGAGCGTGGAAAAAGATGCGTCCGAAGCGGTGCGCCTTGCTGAAAAGGCCCCACCCACTTCAGATTTGACGCCAGGCAAGGTGATTTTTGCCGATCCCTTTGACCAGCTTGACCCATCCAGTTGGACAGTCACCGGGCCGGGCAAATGGAAGGCGGATTCAGGGAGTGTCAGCCAGACGGCGCTTGTCGATGCCCGAACCACCCTCCAATTCAATCGTCCGGTACCCGATGATTTTGAACTGAACCTGCGCCTGCGCATCACCGGCGGAGATCCCTGGCGTTCGGTCGGCGTTTCCTTTGACGCTGCGGACGGGCGCGAAAACAATGTCTATGTCAGCGCCAATGCGACAGAGCCCAAGCTTCAAATCGCGTTCGAGCGCAATGGCCAATACTCCTACCCAGAAAGTGCCAAACAGGCCAGGCCTGTGCCGCTGAACACGCCCCTGGACCTGACCATCCGGGTGCGGGCCAATTCAGTGGAAGCCACGATGGATGGCAAATCCTGGGCGCATTTGACGGTGCCGGATCGCCAGAAAGGAAAGCTGCTGCTGACCGCTTTCACCGCAACCTGTGCCTTGGAAAACATCGAGATCCGGGAATTGCCCACGGGATACCAGTCACCCGGGGCCAAAAAACCGCCCACCCTTCCACAAGCCAAGGCCCGGCTTGCCTGGGCCCGGTCCGAAGTCGCGGTGCGCGAGGCGGAGCCTGCTGTCTTGAAGGGGCGCTATCAGGCCCGCAGGGAGCAGGTGTCGGGTTCTGAAACCGGGGCACGGCAGGCGGTTCAGTCTGCGGCCAAACTGGAGGCGGACCTCGCAGTGATCAAGGCCAAGGCGGCTGTGGCCAAAGCCCGGTACGAGTTGGAGATGGAGGGGCCCGGCAAAAAGCCCGCAGTCGATGCCGCCCTGAAAACGCTGGACGACGGGGAAAAGACTGCCAAAAATCCGGGGGTCAAATTCACCCGCTTGACCGCCTCGGTCAAGTCGGCCGAATCGAATGTTGAAACCGCTGAAAGCAAAGCCATGGCCTACCCGGCCACCAGTACCGGTCGCCGTGCCGCATTGGCCCGTTGGATCACCCATCCGGATAACCCCCTCACCGCCCGTGTGGTGGTCAACCATGTCTGGAATCGCCATTTCGGCCAGGCCCTGGTACCCACGCTGTTTGAATTCGGTCGCAAGGGATTGCCTCCCACCCATCCTGAACTGCTCGATACCCTGGCGGTGGAATTGATGGAGCACGGGTACAGCCTGCGCCATTTGCACCGTATCGTGGTGACCTCGCTCGCCTACAAGCTCGACTCCTCCACCAGCCAGCCTGCCGAGCAACAAAAGGACCCCGAAAACAGGATGCTCTGGCGTTTCCCTTCCCACCGGATCGAGGCTCAGGTGGTGCGTGATAGCCTGCTGCACCTGTCGGGAACACTCGACCTCACGCGTGGCGGGCCGCCCGTCCCGGTGGCCGATGCGGCCAGCCGCCGCCGCAGCCTGTATTTCTTCCATTCCCACAACGAGCACCACCAGTTCTTGGAGCAGTTCGACGACGCGGGCGTCCTGGAGTGCTACCGCCGTGAGCGCAGCATTGTTCCCCAGCAGGCCCTGGCTCTCACCCACGCGGGCTTGAGCCTCGACGCGTCTGCCGCCATCGCCGGGCGCTTGAACCAACCCGGAATGGACGATGCGCGGTTTGTCGATAATGCCCACCTGGTCTTGCTCGGGCGGCCCGCGGATGCCGAAGAAAAACGGCTGTGCGCCCAGGCGATTCAGGATCTTCGGGCCGGGAACAAGCAAGCCGGTCCCGAGAGGGCCCGCGCCCTGGTGGTGCTGGCTTTGCTCAATCACCACGACTTTTTGACGAGGCGCTGAGTGAACCCGATGAACCTGTTCCACCACCGTCGCGCTTTCCTTGCCAATACCGCGGGTGGCTTTGGCTCGCTGGCCTTTTCCTCCCTGTTGGGGCGGGATGCTCGCGCCGATTCCGGAGCGGACTGGGCGCCGCCCGATGGCAGGCCCCACTTTGCCCCCAAGGCGGACAGTGTCATCTGGATTTTTCTCAACGGCGGCATGAGCCACCTGGAAACCTTCGACCCCAAGCCCGAACTCGACAAATACGCGGGCAAAACCATCGCCGAGTCTCCTTACCGGGGTGTCCAGGATCCGAAAAAACTGGCCCAGGCCCGTGTCACCGTCGTCAACGATGCCAACGGCCAGCAGCGGGACAAGCTTTACCCCACCCAGGTGAAATTCAGGAAGCGCGGCAAAAGCGGGATCGAGGTGTCCGACTTTTTCCCCCACATTGGTGGCGTGGTGGATGATCTTGCCATTGTCCGCAGCATGTGGACCACCGATGACAATCACGGTGCGCAAACCCAGTTTCACTCGGGCCGCCACATGCTCGATGGTGAATTCCCCACATTGGGTGCCTGGGTCCATTACGGGCTGGGGCGTCTCAGCGACAACCTGCCCCAGTTCATCTCAATGGGGACCCGCGAATACTGGAACAAGAAAGACGGCCATTATTTGGGGCCCCGGCACGATGCCGTCCCCATCCGGGTGGATCCTGCCAACCCGCTTGATTTCGGTAAACCGGAGCGGCCCCTCAGTGCCGCCGAGGAGCGGCTGGTGTTCGACCTCACCGCCCGGCTTGATCGCCATCGTTCCCAGGCGGAGCCTGCAGATTCCTCCCTCGCCGCCCGTTTGGCCAGCTATGAATTGGCCTACCGCATGCAGCGCGCGTTGCCCATCGCCCTCGATTTCGCTCAGGAAACCCAGGAAACCCAAAAGCTGTATGGCCTCGACCGCCCGGAGACCAAGACCTTTGGCATGCAGATGCTGGCAAGCCGCCGGCTCGTCGAGCGTGGGGTGCGTTTCATTCAGATCCAGCACGGCGGCGGGGGTGCCGGTGCTTGGGACGCCCATGGCGACCTGAAAGGCAACCACACCACCAACTGCAGGCAAATTGACCAACCCCTGGCAGGATTGGTCACCGACTTGAAGCGGCGCGGCATGCTCGAGCGCACGCTGGTTGTCTTGGCCACGGAATTCGGCCGCACCCCCGGCAGTCAGGGTGGCACAGGGCGGGATCACCACATCTTCGGTTTCACCGTGGTCATGGCCGGGGGAGGCCTAAAGGCTGGCGTGGTGCACGGCGCCACCGACCCCATCGGTTTTCATGCCGAGGAAAACAGGCACTATGTTACCGACATCCACGCCACCATCCTCAGGCAGATGGGGCTCGACAGCCGCCGTCTCGAAATCCCCGCCCGCAAGCGTCTCGAAATCGACCACGGCAAGGCCATTGCGGAGATCATTGCCTGATTCGCCGGGCCCCAAGGCCCGGCAGTTGGCGAACCGGTCAACTCCCCAAAACAAAAAAGCCCCGGCCGTTTCCGGCCGGGGCTTTGGTTTTCAGAAAGAATTGGTGCCTCAGGACCCTGTCACCCAGGGGCCGTCAACCGGGCCCCAGGAAACCAGTTCCTCAGGGCGGAACCACAGGGCGATTTCGTTCGCGGCATTCTCGGGGCTGTCCGAACCATGCACCAGGTTGTTCTGGATGCTGATCGCGTAGTCACCGCGAATGGTGCCGGGAGGTGCCTTGGTGCCATCGGTCGCTCCGACCAGGTTCCGCACCACGGTCACCGCTTCACGGCCTTCCAGGGCGATCGCCACGGTGGGGCTGGAGGTCAAAAAGCTCAGCAGGTCCTTGAAAAACGGCCGAGCAGCATGCACGGCGTAGTGCTTTTCTGCCAGGGCCTTGTCGGCATGAACCAGCTTCAGGCCTATCAGTTTCAGGCCTTTGCGCTCGAATCGGGTGATCAGGTCGCCCACCAGGCGACGATGCACTGCGTCGGGCTTCAACAAAACAAGGGTCCGTTCCATCAATTCAAATCCTCTCAGGTAAAGGGCTAAGGTTCATTAACCCACGTGGTTAACTAGGGAAAAGGCCAAACTTGAGCCAAAGCTTATCGGCGGCGGAACCGGTCGCGCAGCCGGCCAAAAATTGGCTGGTTGAGGGGGATCACCCGCTCGCCGAGCACTTTCTTTTCGGTTGTCAGGGCTTCCTCATCCAGAATCACCTCCGGACCGGCATTCTCACCCGGCAATTCCGCCCGGGGACCTTCCTTGGGGATGCCACGGTCATCCACGCCAACCGTGGTGGCGGGTTTCTTCACCACCCAAATGTTGCGGTATTGGACAGGGTTGCCGTGGTCCTGCAGCAGGATCGGGCCACCTTCGGCTGGGTTACCTCCCAGGCCCGCTGTGGTGTTGTCCTTGGTGATCTTCTGCTGGTCATGAATGGTCACCCCGTTTTGCTTCACGGTTATGACGCCTTCCTTCACCTTCTTGCCGTTTTCAAAAACCGGCGGGGTGAAGTCGATATCGTATGCCTGCCAAACGGTGGGCGCCTTGCAGGCGTTCACCAGGGGCTTGGCCACGCCGTAGATGCCGCCGCAATCGTTGTCCTTGCTGTCCAGCCCGTAGCTGTCCAGCACCTGCACCTCATACCGGCCCTGCACATACACACCGCTATTCCCACGCCCCTGGCCGCTGGCCTTGGGCATGAAGGGGACGCGGAATTCCACATGCAGATGGATGGGGGAGGAAAACTTTTCCTTAGTGATGATGTCGCCACCCTTGCCAGCGGTCACCTCCAGGTAGCCTTCTTCGGTCACTTTCCAGCCGATGGGAGATTTCCCGTCGCGGTGCTGAAACGCGTCGGTTGCTTTGCCATCAAACAGCACCTGGGCCCCGGCCGGGGCGGGTGTGGACTTGTAATCCTGCGTGTCGGCGGGCTTCAAAATCTTCAAACCTTCCAGCGCCCCGTACGGGTTCTGTCCACCCACCATCAGCGCCAGGCCCAATGCGAAACTGAACATCCAAAATCCTCCACGGGAGAGAGTGTGCAATCCGGGTTAAATCACTTGCCTTGAAGCTCGTCGGCCAGGGGCGATGCGTCGTACACCTTGCGCAGGGCCTCGATTATCACCTGGGAGCAAACGGAAACTGCCCGCGCCTGGTCGTCGGAATAGGCGAAGTCCAGCACCAGCGATTGGATGTTCCCGTCAAAAATCAGGCCCACCACCTCGCCGGCCTTGTTCACCACCGGGCTTCCCGAGTTGCCGCCGATGATGTCCGCGGTGCTGACAAAGTTGAACGGGGTATCCAGGTTGATCGAGTCCTTCTTCTTGGCCCACAGGGTGGGCAGGTCGAAGGGAGGCTTGTTGTTCTGGCCCTTGGCCCGCTCGTACAGGCCGGCAACGGTCGTGATGGGGGCCACCTTTTTGCCGGCCTCCTCATAGCCTTTCACAGGACCGTAGCTGAGACGCAGGGTGAAGGTGGCGTCGGGGTAGGTCGAGGTGCCCTCTAGCGCGAATTTCACCTTGGCGATCTGCGCGTAGGCCTGACGGCGCGGCTCCTCCACCTCGTTTTCCATCACCTTGCGAAGCTCGCGCGACTCCGGATCCACCAGCAGCGACAGTTCAATCATCGGATCCTTGCTGGCGGTGACAGCGGGCAGTCCTTCCTCGTACAGCTTCTTGCGAACGGCGACATCCTTGAGCTTGCTGCCGTTCACCAGTTGCGCCGCGCGATCCACCGGGGATTTTCCGGCCAGCACCTTCACCACCAAGGGGTCGTTGTATCCCAGTTGCTCCGACAAGGCGGCCAGGCTGTCCGCCAAACGCACAATCTCAAAGCCTTCGTAGATCGGCTCCTCGGAAAAAAGTTGCAGCTCCAGCGGTTGCTTGTTGCTGTCGATGAATTCACGCAACCGCTCGCCCTGCGGCTTGTCACGCTCCTGGGCAGAGCGCACCAGGGTGCGGGCGATGCCGAAAAGATCCGAGGCGAAACCACCCGCGCCTTCCAGCATGCTGTGCCGCTTCAGGATCTTGGAGCGTGTCTTGTACACCTCCGCAACCTTGTCCCACGCGCCTTTGGCGTCTGCCAGCTTCGGGTCCTTGGCCGCGGCCTCGCGCAGCTTGGCCTCCTCGGCGCGCTTGCGTTCCATCACGGCAGGATCCATCAGGCCGCCCAGGCCACCCAAACGGGCCTTGCGGCTGTTTTGCACGCTGAACAAAAGTTCCTTGGCCTGCCGCGCGTTTTCCTCGCTGCGGGCGCTGAAGGCGGTCAGCAGAACTTCCAGGCGGTACAGCCGCTGCATCAGGTAGGGATAGCCAAGGTCCCGGGTGTATTCGAGCTCTGCAACCGTCGCCAGACGGTTGGTCCGGCCCGGATGTCCCGAGACAAAGGTCAGTTCACCATCCGCGCAGCCGTTTTCGCTCCACTTCAGGAAATGCTTGATCTCGGCGGGCTTGTCGTTCTCATACACACGGAAAAATGCCGCATCCAGGCAATAGCGGGGGAACTCGAAGTTGTCCGGGTCCCCGCCAAAGAATGCGATCTGCTGCTCCGGCGCCCACACCAGACGGACATCCGTGTAACGCTTGAAGCGGTACAGGTGGTACGCCCCGCCCTGGTACAGGGTCACAATGTTGCAGCGCAGGCCGGACTTCTTGGTTTCCTCGTCCTCGATGGCGTTCATCACCGCCCGCCGGGCCTTGGCCGACTGGTCCGGGGTCATATCCGCCTTCACCGCACCGTCCACCCTAGCCGTCACATCCTCGATAGATTCCAGAACGTTCAGCTCCATCGCCTCGCACTTGCGCTCTTCCCCGCGGGCCTTGGCATAAAAGCCGTCGCGGTAATAGTTGCGCTCCGGGGTGCCCATCTTTTGCAGAGCGTCGGCGGCCACATGATGATTGGTCATCACCAGGCCGTCTTTCGAAACGAAGGATCCGGAACCGCCCGAGTTGAAACGCACCGAGCTCTTTTGCAGATGCTCCAGCCATTCCTTGCCAGGCTCGAAGCCGTAGCGCTCCTTCAGGCGGGCAAGGGGCGGGTTGGTGTACAGCCACATGCCCTCGTCACCCAACAAGGCGGGTGTACCCGCCGCAAGCACGCCCATGGATGCGACAATCCTCCGAATGGTTTTTCCCAACATGTTCACACTCCCTGAATTGAGGACAAAACGAGAATTACCCATGCCAATAAGGTTTGAAAAAGGTCAGTCGGTCAGATTGGGGGCTGTTCGGCGGATGGCTTTTCCGCCTTGCGCCCAAGGATTACCAGGCTGAGTGCCAGAGCAAGGAAAATAGCTAGAGTGATCAGGTCATGCCATTTGCCGATTCCCCAGCTCTCCACCAGATGCTGCTGTTCCAGCAACTTCTTCACGCCCGGCGTAAATTCCAAGAAGGCAAGGAGCACTCCGCCCAGGCTGCCGCCGGCGATCAGTCCCGAAGCCCACAGCACACCGGGCGAACTTTCGGTCTTGGCGATTTTTTCCACTTCGGCGGCCTGCCTTTCGGCTTCTGATGCGCCCTCAGGCAGTTTTACCTGGTGTGCCCGGTCGGCGGCCCACCGGGCCAGCCCGCCAATGAAGATCGGCATCGTGGCGCTCATGGGCACATAGACACCCACGGCGAACGCGAGGGAGGAAACCCCGCACATCTCCAAGGTGAGGCTGATCATGGCGCCGATCAGAACCAGCGTCCAGTTGATGTCCCCACCCAGAACACCTTGAATGATCAGGCCCATTACCTGGGTTTTGGGTGCCCCGAATTTGAACTTCACCGGAATGGGATTGTTCAGGTAAACCAGTGCGCCCCGCTCGTCGGCAAGGTATTCCCCGGGGGCCATGCCGGCAGCGTTTAGAGCCTCAGCCACTTTCAGCGTACCCGCCAAACTGGGAACTTTTTTGGCTTCCTCACGCAGCTTTTCCAGGTCTTCCTTGCCCGGACTGGTCACCAGCTTCAGGGTTTTTCCACCGGCCTGGGCGGTTGATTTCACCTCGGCCAGCATCGGGGCCAGATCCGGCACGGGGACTGCTCCCTTGTTGAGGGTGAATTCATCGCGTTTGTCGTACCGTCCGGTGATGGTCGGATCCACCAGATAGCGGATGAATCCGCTGGCATCCACCAGGTATTTGCCATCTCCCAGGCCGGGGATCTCCTTGCGCTGCGACTTGTTCGGTCGCCACTCGAAGTAGGTTGTGTTCTCCACGTTGCGCGTGGCGCCGGTCGTGTATTCAGCTTCAAACTGTTTCACCGAGGTAGTTGGCAAGTCCCGAGTGCTCAGGACCTCGCCCGCCTGGTTGAACAGCAGCAAGGTTCCACCGATCACCAGGGCGCTGGTCAGCGCGCCCACCAAGATCGCATACTGTTGCAGGTAGGGGGTGCCACCCACCAAAAAACCGGTTTTCAGGTCCTGCGAGGTGGTCCCGCCGTTGCTGGCGGCGATGCACACCACCCCACCAATGGACAAAGCCAAAAGCGCGTCACGGGATCCCGTCATTCCCAACGAAAGGAAGATCAGGCAGGTCAAAAGCAGGGTGGCGATCGTCATGCCCGAGATCGGGTTGCTCGATGAACCGATCTCGCCGGTCAGCCTGCTCGATACCATCACGAAAAGAAATCCGAAAAAAAGCACCAGCAGGGCGCCGCAGATCCCGCCCCATAGCCCCACCTGCGGCACCAGGAACCAGGCCAGCAGGCCCGCCAGGACCAGCACCCCGCCAGCCACTACAATCGGAGGCAAGTCCCGTTCGGTCCGGGGAATCTCCGTGGAGGCCGATCCCCCTGCCAAAGCGCCAGGCTTTTTGGACCCGACTCCGCCCAAAGTGGAAAAAATGGCTCCAAAAATAGTGGGCAAAGTCTTGATCAGACTGAAGATGCCAGCCGCCGCCACGCACCCGGCCCCGATGAACCGAAGGTAGGTGCCCTGCATCTTGTCAGCCGTCATTTGGCCGATCGGAGCTGAGGCAGGCGCCAACACCCCCTCGCGTCCGTCTCCGAAGAAGGCCATGCTGGGCAGCAGCACCAACGCCCCCAGGATCGACCCGGCCAGCATCAAGGCCCCAACGCGCAGTCCAATGATGTAACCGACACCCAGCAGCTCCACCCCCATGTCGCTCGATACCCGAGCTACCCGGGAAAAAAAGCCGAGCGGGGCTTCCAGTCCGGCCTTCAAAAGGCCTGACCCCTCGCTGATCACCTTGTGGCCAAAGGCGACTAAAAAACCCGCCATCACCGCACCGCCCTGGGCTCCCCCTCGCTCGGCGCTTTCCAGCACCTTGGCGCAGGCGGTTCCCTCGGGGTAAAGCAAAGTGTTCGGCTGCCCGGGTGCCCCGTGCATGCGCACGATGAACAACCGACGCAGGGGAATCATCATGAGGATGCCCAGCAGGCCACCCATCACCGAAACCATCATCACCCGGGGCAGGTCCATGTCGAAGCCGATCAGCATCAGGGCGGGCATGGTCACGCCTACACCGAATGCGATCGATTCGCCGGCGCTGCCGGTGGTTTGAAGGATGTTGTTTTCCAGAATGGTGGTGCGCTTCACCAGCCCGGAGGAACCGAGGATCCTGAAAAGGGTGATAGCCAGCACGGCCACCGGGATGCTGGCCGACACCGTCAGGCCGACCTTCAGCACCAGGTACAGCGAGCTTGCGCCGAAGATGATTCCCAGAATTGCGCCCAAAAGAACGGCGCGCAGCGTGAACTCCGCCATGCCGGCCTTGGGGTCGTTAGCCTCGGTGGCTGTCTGCAGCGTGGGCATTGCCTCGACTCCCGTGGAATCAGTCTGTTTTCAAGAATGCACGATCAGATGGGGCAAACTGGCCGGTCGGCAAAATCGAGGCCTGGCTCACCGGCGACAACCTCGCCCACCAGGAAGGCCGGAACGCCCATGCGCTCCACCTGCTTCACAATGCTCTCGGCAAAGTAACGGCTCACTACCAGCACCATGCCAAGGCCCATGTTGAACACGCGGAACATTTCCTCGTCGGAAACACCGCCCAGTTGCTGAAGCCAAGGGAAGATGGCCGGTACTTGCCAGGAGTTTTTCCAGATGCGGGCGCGGGTCCCCGGGGGAAGGATGCGCGGCACATTCCCTTCCAGGCCCTCACCTGTGATGTGGGCGATCCCGCGAACCACCTTCCGCTTGATGGGATAGTGGTTCAGCAGTTCGGTAACCACCTTGGCGTAGATGCGGGTGGGCTCCAGAAGGGCCTCACCGGCGGTTCGGCCCAGTTCGGGCACCATGCTGTCCACGGTCAGCCCGGCGCGTTCAAAAACAATCTTGCGGGCCAGCGAGTACCCGTTGCTGTGCAGGCCGGTGCTCCCCAGGCCAATCAGTAGGTCGCCGGGGCGCACCCGCTTTCCGGTCACCATGCGGTCCCGTTCAGCCACAGCCACGCAGAACCCGGCCAAATCGTAATCGTCTTCCTTGTACACTTCAGGCAAAATGGCCGTTTCACCACCCACCAGGGCGCAGCCGGCCTCAATGCACCCTTCGCTCACACCCCGTACCAGGGCCTCCACCAGCGGCGGGTTGTCCCGGGGAATGGCAATGTAATCCAGGAAGAAAAGCGGCTCGGCGCCGGCGCACAGGCAGTCATTCACCGACATGGCGACCAGATCGATCCCGACCGTGTGGTGACGATTCATCATCGCCGCCACCTTCAACTTGGTCCCCACGCCGTCGGATCCTGAAACCAAAACCGGGTGTTTGTAGTTGCGGGCAAAAAGCCGACTGTTGAAGTCGAGGCTTACCAGACTGGCGAAACCGCCAAATCCATCCAAAACGCGTGGGGTGTGAGTGCGGCGAACCCAGTGGGCCATGCCGTCCAGCGTCTGGTTGTACAGGTCCAAATCCAGGCCGGCTGCCCGATAGTCCAAACCGTCACCGGATGCCGCTTTGGTTTGATTTTTTTTGAGTTCGCTCATGGTGAGCTTAGCTTAGTGAAAAAATGTGCGAAATCGATGGTGGACACTTGCCATAACGATTAGGAAATGCGCTGGCCGTTTTGTTAGTCAATGATATGTTTTTATTTAAAATAATTAAGTATG
>DKBS01000052.1 GCA_002451275.1 Planctomycetaceae bacterium UBA6894
CTGATAAAGAAAAGAAAAAAAGATTGGAAATACGGCCCACCATGGCGATACCACCCACGAAGCAGGATGGTATGCTTTATTTGAAGCTACTCCACCCTAAACCAGATATCATTAGATACCGACCAAACATCTGACCTGATTCCATCCCTGCTGTGAACCTTGCCATGGGCGCCTTGTGGATTTGTCTGCTTGTGGTGAACGCCGCCGGGGCGGAGACCGTGGAGGTTTCGTTCCGGGACGAGGTGATGCCACTTTTGAGCCAGGGGGGATGCAACAGCGGCCCCTGCCATGGCAATTTGAATGGCAAGGGGGGATTCAAGCTGTCGCTGCGGGGCGAGGATGCCGGTCTTGACTGGAAAGCCCTGACCCATGGGTTGGCTGGCCGGCGGGTGAACCGGCTTTCCCCTGATGAAAGTCTTTTGCTGGCAAAGGCTTCCGGAACGGTCCCCCACGAGGGGAAAGTCCGTTGGCGGACGGATAGCCATGCGTACCGGTTGGTTCGGCAATGGATCGCCCAGGGGGGACAGCTTGATCCGGAAGGGCAGCCGCGGGTGCGCAGCCTGCGTGTAGAACCGGCTGAAATCACCCTGCCGCCCGAAGGGGGAAGCCTTCGACCGGTGGTCCATGCCACTTTGGAGGACGGGCGGACCGTGGAGGTCAGCCTGCTGACCACCCTGGAACCGAGCGACCCGGGTATCCGCATCTCCATGAACAGCGACCGACCGACCCTGGTGGTTCCGGCCGGCAGCCAGGCTGCGGTGCTGGTTCGCTATGGCCCCGCGCAGGCCCTCCTACGGGTGTGGAGTTCGGCTGGCCCGGCCCGGGCAACCAAACCGGCCAGCCACCCGGTGGATCGCATCATCCACCAGCGGTTGGCCAGTCTGGGCATGGAACCTACCAACGGCGTGGAGGACAGCCGCTTCCTGCGACGGATCTGGCTGGATCTGGCGGGGCAGTTGCCGCCTGCCGAGCGGACCCGCGCCTTTCTGGCTGACGGGAGCCCGGACAAGCGGGTCCGCGAGATTGACCACCTGGTGAACCAACCGGCGTTTGCGGATGTGTGGGCGCTGCACTGGGCGGATTTGCTGCGGGTGGAGGAAAAGACGCTGGATGCCAAAGGCGTGCGCGCCATGCATGGCTGGCTGCGCCAGGCTTTTCTTGATGGGATGCCGCTGGACGAGATGGCACGGGAGCTGGTGACGGCCCGGGGCAGCACCTATAGCCACCCCCAGGCGAACTTTTACCGGGCCCTGCGCGATCCGCAAACCAGGGCGGAGGCTGTGGCGCAGGTGTTTCTGGGCGTGCGGATCTCCTGCGCGCGATGCCACAACCACCCGTTCGACCAGTGGACCACCGCCGACTACAACGCCTTTTCGGAAATCTTCAGCGCAATCGATTACCGGGTGCTGGAAAACAAGCGGGCCGACGACCTGGACAAACATGAATTCAAAGGCGAGCAGATTGTCTATCTGCGGCGTGGACCGGCAGAGGAACCAGGCGGGAAGAAAAAAAAGGCCAAGGCAGCCAAACCGGTGACACCCGCCCCACCAGCACGGGTGCTGGGCGGAAGCCAAGCCATCGAGCAGGCGGACGCGCCGCAGGCCCTGGCCGATTGGATGACGGACCCGGCCAACCCGTTTTTCGCGCGGGCGCAAGCCAACCGGATCTGGCGGCGGCTGATGGGGCGAGGGCTGGTGGAACCGGAGGATGACTTCCGCCTGGCCAACCCGCCCAGCCACCCGGAACTGCTGGAGCATCTGGCAGACTTCCTAAGACAGAACCGTTTTGACCTGCGGGCGTTGGTGCGGCACATCGCCCTTTCGCAGGCCTATGCGCGTGGCATGGACAAGGATCATGCCCACGCCACTCAGGACGACGGCCTGTGCAGCGCCACCCTGCCGCGGGCCCTGTCCGCCGAGCAGTTGCTGGATGCGTGGGCTGGCGTGCTGGAGGCACCGCTTGGGCACGCAGGCTACCCGGAAGGAACCCGAACGCTGGAAGTGGCCGGCATGCCCGGGCCGAGCCGCAGGCGCAAAAGCGATGACATGGAGCGGTTCCTGCGGGTGTTTGGCAAACCGGAGCGCCTGCTGAGTTGCGATTGCGAACGGACGACCGAACCCACCCTGGCGCAGACCCTGCTGCTGGTGAGCGGGCAACTGCCCCAGCGGCTGTTGAGCCAGAGCGAACGGCTGAACCGTTTGGCGAAAGCGCCGGCCGCCACGGCGGTGGAAGAGCTGTACCTGGCGGCCCTGTGCCGGAAGCCGACCGACCAGGAACGGGCCGACTGCGTGAAGCTGCTGGAAAACCCGGGCGACCGACGGCTGGCGCTGGAGGATCTGGCCTGGGCGTTGTTGGGTAGCCGTGAATTTTTGTTGCGCTGGTGAGGTGACGCGATGTTCCCGCTGCCCCAAATGAGCCCGCTGGACCGACGGTCTGTGCTGAAAGTGGGATTTGGCGGCCTGGCCGCGCTGGCCGGGGCAGGTGGCGCACGAGGCGCCACGGCGAAGGGCAAAGCCCGGACGGTGATCTTTTTGCACCAATGGGGCGGGCCCAGCCACCACGACACGATCGACCCCAAGCCGGATGCCCCCGACAACATCCGCGGGGAACTGGGCGTGCTGCAGACCCGGGTGCCGGGGGCGCTGGTGAGCGACCTGCTGCCCCGGACCTCGCGGATCATTGACAAGATCTGCCAGATTCGCAGTCTGCACCACACGATGGCGAACCATAATTCGGCCGGGTATTACAGCCTGACGGGTATGGCCCCGGCGACGGACGACCAGCGTCTGCGGGACTCGCGCGACCTGTTTCCGGCCTATGGCGCGATCGCGGACCGATTCGCCCCGACACCTGCCGGGATTCCGGGATTTGTGGCGTTTCCGCACACGATCGCGGACGGTTCGATCACGCCCGGGCAACACGCCAGCTTCCTTGGGAAGCGGCATGACCCGCTTTTTGTGGGGCAGGACCCGAATCAGCCGGGATTCAAGCTGCCGGAGCTGGCGCTGCCCGCCTCGATCACGCCGGAACGGTTGGCGCGCCGGGGCGAGGCGCGACGGATCATTGAGAGCCAACTGGGCGCACTGGAAAGCACCGCCATGGCCCGGGGCCTGGGGGAGCAATACGACCGGGCGCACGCACTGCTGGCCAGTTCCGCGGTGCGGGAAGCCTTTGACCTGGGGCGGGAGCCGGACGCGGTGCGCGACCGGTACGGACGGACGACCTACGGGCAGAGTTGCCTGCTGGCGCGCCGATTGGCGGAGGCGGGTTGCCGGTGGATCCAGGTGTATCTGCACCCGAGCATTGGCGGGGCGAAGGGCGGTTGGGACACCCACGGTTTCCGTGGCGAGAAGATGTACCCGATCCTAAAGAATCATCTTCTGCCGCTGATGGACCAGACCCTGCCCACGCTGCTGGAGGACATGGAGGAACGGGGGCTGCTGGAAAACACCCTGGTGGTCTGGGCGGGGGAATTCGGCCGGTCACCCCGGATCAACGATCTGTCCGGGCGCGACCACTGGCCCAAGTGCTATCCGGCCATTTTGGCTGGAGCCGGCGTGAAAAAAGGTCATATCCACGGCCGTTCGGACAAGATCGGGGCTTACCCGGCCTCGGACGCCTGCAAGCCGGAGGACCTGTCGGCCACCCTGTTCCACCTGCTGGGAATCAACCCGGCCACGGAAATCCGGGATCCGCTGGACCGGCCCCTGCCCTTGAGCCCGGGGCGCGTGATCGACGGGGTTTTGGCCTGAGGAATGGGGCCTCTCTCATCCATTTCTCACCAACCGGACCTGCCTCACCGGCGTTGTAGGTCATGGAAGTGCTTGCCAAGCATGGATTTGCGAAAAGGATTGGGCGCCCTTTGGGGCAGGTTGAACCTGTAAAATCTTGCTAAGATAGTGAAGAATCCGTGACGAATGCGTGCGCGGGTTGTGGATACTGAACGGTAGCGCCTAGGTGGTTAGCCCATGTTGGTCCACCCTTCGGTGACCGAGAGGTGATGCATGCGGGCGATTTCGCTGAGTTTGACGGCCCTGTTGATGGCCCTGCTCGCCACCGTGGGTCAATTGCCCGCCCAAGGAACCGACAAATCAGCGGCCGGCAAGGATGTGGCCGCGAACCAGGGTGAAGCGGCCACCAACCAGGCCCGCCTGCAGCGGGAGTTCAGCGACTTCAAGCTCTCGCTGAAACTTTTGGAACAGCGACTGTTGCGTACGGGCAAGGCGGAGGACAAGCTCCGCGGCGAGGCGATCCAGGAAGCGCTGCGGATCATTGGCGACCTGGGAACCGACGCGAAGTTCGACAACCTGATCCAGGCCCTGAAGCAGCAGGACGCCTTCAAGAGCACCGACAAGCTGCAGGGACTGGTGGAGCGGAACAAAGAGCTTTCGGGCGACCTGACCCGTTTGATTGAGGCTTTGACCCGCGACCCGGAAGCGGAGATGCGCCGGCAGCGCGATGAGGCCAAGAAGATCGTTGAAAAATTGAAAGAGGTGATCAGCAAACAGGAGCGGGTGCGGGCGAACACCGAGACCGACCGCCTGACGCCGGAGGAGCTGGCCCGGGCTCAGGCCAAAGTGACCAAGGAAACCCAGGACCTGAAGGACCTGATGGAAGGGAAAAAGAACCAGAAAAACAAGGACGGCAAGGATTCCAAAGACGGAAAAGACTCAAAGGACGGAAAAGATAAAGACGGTATGTCCAAGGATGGCAAGG
>DKBS01000118.1 GCA_002451275.1 Planctomycetaceae bacterium UBA6894
GGCCTCTGCGACAAACTCGGCCAGCAGGGCGGGGTCGATCTCAGGGGTGCTATTGAGGACCTGTTCCGGAGGGGCGGGGGTGTTTTGTGGAATGACTCCGGCCGGCGCTTTCGAAGGGGGCTGGGGCGCGGGTAAACCGGAGGCCACCGACTTCAGGTTGTCTAATAATTCGCTGTCCTGCTGGGAGTTAGCCTTTTCGCTTTCGGGGAGGCCGTCCACCCGGGCCTGCAACCGATCCGCCAC
The DNA here is from genome assembly GCA_002451275.1 of Planctomycetaceae bacterium UBA6894. Lineage (GTDB taxonomy): Bacteria > Planctomycetota > Planctomycetia > Gemmatales > Gemmataceae > UBA6894. The sequence goes on from DKBS01000118.1 coordinate 244, forward strand.
TTTCAGAAGCAGGTCGGTTACCACGGGGGTGGGCGCGACGGTCCCTTTGCGCATGGCATCCAGAAGGGTCTCCGCGGAGTGCGCCAACTGCTCGAGCTGTTGGAAGCCGAGGAAGCCGGCGCTTCCCTTCAGGGAGTGCATGGCCCGGAAGAGCGGGTTGATGGTTGTCTGGGTTTGACCTTCGGGCAGGTTTTCGAGTGCCAACAATCCATCCGTCAGGGCGGCGAGATGCTCCCGCGCCTCGGAAATGAACTCGGCAAGAACAGCAGGATCTTCCATGGGACCGCCCGGTAATTTGGCCAGCTTAAGGATTATGGATAATCCCGGGCTTTCCTGCGGTGGAAGTCGCGAGAACTTGAGCAAATCTGAGAAGGAATCCTGTCGGGTGGGTCAATTGTGACGATTAGGCCCGGTAAACTGTCGATATGGCTTTTCTGGTTTCCTTCCTGTGCATGCTTGCCGGCCAACCGGGCGGCGAACCGTTTTGCCCGCTGGAAGAGTGGGCGGAGCAGCCTGCGCGTACCCGGGGTTTTGTGCGGGATTTGCGGAATGTGCGGATGGTGGCGGTTGCGCCGGCCCAACTGGCCGTCGGTAACCCCTTGAGGCCACCCTACGAACAGGAGCTGGGGCTGTTGCCGAGCCGGGGCCAACGGGCTTCCGCCAAGCCCTGGGGTGATGAGGCGGCGCTTCGCCTCCGGCTGGGGGATTGGGGAGGCGCCGAGGAGGCCGCGCGCGAGGGTTTGGGACGCTTTCCAACGAACGGGCGGTTGGCGCTGCTGGTGGCGCTTGCTGCTCACTCCCGGGAGGATTGGCCGCAGGCCGAGCGGGCCATGGCCCTTGCGGTGGCTTTGGCGCCCCCGTCGGAGTGGAAAAAGAAGAGGCAGGACCATCTGGCCTGGATCCGCGCCCGGAGCAAGGGTGTGGGACCCTGGCTGTTGGAAGTGGCGGACCGCTGGAAAGGCCGGGAAGGTCTGGCCAGCGCCCAGGAGCTGTGCCTTTTGGTGCCCGGGGACGCGTTGGCTCCCGTGCTTGCGGCTTGCCGGGCTCGGGATGCGGGGGACAGCCATGGGGCCCTGAGCCTGGTGGATGGGGTGGCGGGGGAATCGGGGGTGCGACCCGAACTGGTGACCACGCTGCGGGCCGGACTTTCGGCCCGGGTGGCCGCTGAAATGGCCGGAAACAAGGCGCCGAAACATCCCTCCGACCTGTACCGGTCCGATGCCCCCTTCATTCCCCGGGAGGCCACGGTGGTGCTTCCGCCGCCCGTGGACGGCGCGCAACCCATGCCCTGGGCCCTGCTGGGCCAAAGCCGTTTCCGCAAGGGTGATCCGAGGCATTCAAACTTGTTGGAAAAAATGGATGGAAAAATTATTGAGATCTCTGGTTTTACCCATTTTTTGGGGGAAGAGCCGCCCGACGGGCCGGTGGTGCTGGTGGAGCTGCCCTTTGGTTGCTGGCACTGCGACATGCCCGGCCTGCCCGGCTTGCTTGATTTGTATATGGCAGATGGCCAAAATCTGCAACCATCGCGGGAGCCCCTGCGCCTTCGTGGGAGGTTGAGGCTGAACCGGGACAATCCGGAGGACTACCTGTTCAGGCTGGAGGAGGCGAGGGTGCCGGGCGGATAGGCCCGCTCAGCCCGCCAAGGTTGCGGCCCGTGCAAGGGCCTCCTCCCTGCCCGACAGCAGACCATCGAGTTGCTCATCGCGAATCTGGCGCAGCACCCGTCCCATCACCGGGCCCGGGTGAATGCCGACGGTCTGGAGATCGGCGCCATCGACCAGGGGGGGCGGATTCAATTCGAGGCTTGTTTTTGAATGGAAAATGGCCATGGTTTTTTCCAGGCCGTCGGCCGGGTTTCCCCGGGCCAGCAGGCGGGCCCGTGAGCAGGTGAACAGGTCCCCGACCCAGGGATGGGACAGGATGGGGTACAGCCGGTGGTTGGGCAGGCCGGCACCCTCATCCAACGCAGCCTCGTGGGCCAGCAGCCAGTGGATATGATCTTTTTCCCCATTGGCGAGGCGAAGCCGCCTGGAGATGGAGATCGCGGTCTCCGGCTTGAAACCCGTCAACACGCAGGCCATGGCGGATTCGAAGTGGGTTTCGGCGGGTAGGGTTTGCAGCGCGCGCAACACCGCTGCCAGGTGGTCGGGGTGGTGCGTGGCCTGGTGCGCCAGTTCGGGCAGAACCATTTCCAGCAGGCCGTGCGATTCCAGCAGGCGGACCGCCTCGGCCCGGTTGGGGTGGCGCAGCATCTTGCGCAACTCATCGGCCACGCGCTCGGCGCTGACCACGGTGATGGCACTGGCGTGGCGCTGGATCGCCCGGGAGGTTGCCGGCTCCAGCCGCAGGTTGAACCGGGCCGCCATGCGCACGGCGCGTGCGAGGCGCAGGCGGTCCTCCTCAAAACGCTTTTCAGGGTCGCCAATGGCGCGCACCAGGCCCGCCTTCAGGTCCTCCCTGCCGGTGACATAATCGAGCACCTCGCCGGTGAGCGGATTGAGAAACATGCCGTTGATGGTGAAATCACGGCGCAGGGCGTCCTCCCGGGCGGAACCGAACGTCACACTGGTCGGCCTGCGGCCGTCCGAGTAATCACCATCGGTCCGGAAGGTGGCCACCTGTACCTTGAGAGGGCCCTTGCGGCCGGGCGGCCCCAGCACCTCGATCACGCCGAAACTGGCACCGACCGCGATGGACCTGCGAAAGAGTCTGCGCACCTCGTCGGGGGTGGCGGAGGAGGCGACATCGTAATCATCAGGCTCCAACCCCAGCAACTCGTCGCGGACGCAGCCGCCGGCGAAGAGCGCCTCATGGCCTGCACCGGTCAGCCGGCGCACCACATCGGTGGCGAATTCCCTCTCGCCCGGTTCTGCCATGATCCCTGATCTCCGTGGAAGCTTCACCGGTGCAGTTTATCAAGGCTTTCAGGCGTTCTGCTAAAATGAGCGTGTCATCCGGGGAGGATCGCCATGGTGCAAACGTTGCTGATCGCGGCATTGGTTCTTACGTCCGGCCAGAAGGAGTCCGGCCTGGCGCCGGGTGAACGGCCGGGCCCCTACAGTTTTGTGGTCAGTCAGGGTGAAAAGCGCGGCCAGTTGCACTGCTTTGTGTGCGAGGCGGAAGACCGGGTGATGGCCATTGTGTTCGCCCGGGACACCACGCTGGCGACCGGCAAGCTGGCCGCCCGGCTGGATGAGATTTTGCTGGCCCATCCGCAGGGGAAACCCACAGGCTGGGTGACGCTGTTGGCGTCGGAAGGAACGGGGGTGGACGCCAAGGCGGTGAAATGGGCGCGGGAACACAAGTTGCGGGCCATGGCCGTGGGTTATTTCGAGGACACCGTGGGACCGCCCTCGTATCGTCTGGGTTCGGATGCCGCCGTGACGGTCCTGCTGGCCAAGGACAAGAAGGTGGCGCACCGGCATGTTTTCGGCCCGAACGGTCCCGATGACGCCGCCATCTCGACCATTTCCAACCAGTTGACGGCGCTGGTGGGCCCCGCCAAAACCCCGGCCAATGGAGCCAAGTGACCCATGCTGGACCTGACCGGCCACCGGAAAGACTACGCGACCCGCGGGCTACACGAGGACGAGGCGGGCCATGACCCGCTGGCCTTGTTTGAAACCTGGCTGCGCGACGCGCTGGCCAGCGAAATGCCCGAGCCGTACGCGATGACCCTGGCCACCGCGACTCCCGACGGCCGACCCTCGGCGCGCATCGTCCTTTTGCGCAATTTCGATGCGAGGGGTCTGGTTTTTTTCACCAA
>DKBS01000010.1:0-2987 GCA_002451275.1 Planctomycetaceae bacterium UBA6894
AGCCGGGCGCGGGAGTGCCCGGGTTGAGATGCGACCCGGAAAACGGGGAGTTTTTGCGGAAGCCAGTCTGCGGCATGTTCTGGCTGCGTTGGTGGACTTGGCAACTTGCCGGGATTTACCGAAAACCCCCAGTTCAACTGCCGCAACTACCGCACCTCCGCAACACCCGCGGGGGGGTGCGGCAGTTGCGGTAGTTGGAACCCGGATCAGTGGCTGGCGGGGGGCTTGCCCAGGGGCGGTTGCTGCGCCCGGGAAGGGCCCGAAGAGCCGAAGAAACCTTCCTTCACCACAGCCTTGGGCATCTGGCGGGAACGGGCCCCCGCTGTCCCCGGCTGGAGGAACATCGAACCGCTCTCCGTGCGGGTGATGTCGTGCTCGTCCTCGATGTCGCCGACGATCTCCTCCAGCACATTCTCCAGCGTGAGGATGCCGGTGGTCTTGCCGCTTGAGTCCACCACCACCGCCATCGGCCGCTTCTCGCGCTTGAACAGGCGCAGGGCCGCGGTGACCGGTTGGTCCTGCTGCAAAAACAGCGCGGGGTAGATCGCGTCCTCGAGGATGACGATCCCCTCCAGGCTGAAGAGGTAGAAGAGGTCCTTGGTGTTGACGATACCCACGATGTGGTTCAGGTCGCCCTGGTAGACGGGCAGCCGGGTGTGGGCGCCGCTGCGCACGATCTCGAGGATCTTTCCAGGAGGGGTGGCGATGTCGAGCGCGGCCACCTCCTCGCGCGGCACCATGATGTCCGCCACCAGCTTGTTGGACAGCAGGAACACATTCTCCACGAAGTCGGCCTGCTCGGGGGCGATCATGCCGGCCTCCTCGGTGTCCTCCACCAGCAGCAGCAGCTCCTCCACCGAGTGCAGCGAGTTCTCCGGGCCGGTCCGCCGGAGACCCATTTGACGGGCCAGCCAGACGGCCGTGCCGTTCATCAGCCGCAAAAACGGGCCGGAGATCCACGCGAACCAATTCAGCGGGCCCGACACCCACAGGGCCACCTGGTCGGGCACCTGCAGCGCGATGGTCTTGGGCAGCAGCTCTCCGAACACCACATGCATGAAGGTGATGGCGCCGATGGCGACCACGCTGCCGATGGTGTGGCTGACCACGATGCGTGATTCCGGCGCGATGAGATCCTCGGGCGCCCAGGCCAGCAGGTGTTCCACCAGCCGGGCGATGGACTGCTCCCCCACCCAGCCCAGCACGATGCTGGCGATGGTGATGCCCAGTTGCGTGGCGGCGATCGACCGGTCGAGTTGCTTGGTGGCCTTGTCCACCGCCTGCGCGCCCGCCACGCCCTGGTCCACCATGGTTTCCACCTTGGTGCGGCGCACGGCCACCAGCGCGAACTCGGCGGCCACGAAGAAGGCGTTCAGCAGAATCAGCAGCGGCACCAGCAGGAGCACCGCCAGGATGGTCAGCAGCATGGGGTTGGCAATCCGGTCACGCGGGCCGCCGCGGGGAGGGCTGTCATTCCCCCTCCATCCGCACGCCGATGTCGAGGATCATGTTGGCGAAGATGCGGCGGTCGGCCGTCTGCACGGTGAGGATGTGGCTCTTCGAGCGCGCCTCGTCGTAGAACTTCCATTTCTCGATGAGGCCCAGCTCCACGCCGGGGCGGTGCTGCTTCAGGATGCGGCGGAACTCGTGCCACACGGGCGGGTCTTCCTTCAGCGCGTAGGGGCCGGTGCGCTCGTAGTCCATCACATAGGCGAAGTCGATGGGCACGGCCGACAGGATGGACTCCAGCACCTGGCAGGCGTCCACCACGCCGGGCATCAGGTTCAGGCTCACCAGCTCGGCCGACGGGCCCAGCGTGGTGCTGGCCGGGTAGTTGCCGTCGGCGATGACGATGCGGCCGTGGTGGCCGGCGCGCGCGATGGCGGCCAGCATGGCGGGGTGCAAGAGGGTGTGTTTCAGCACGGGTCTTTTCTCCTGGGGATGGCGGGGTCAGTCGGCTGCCGACAGGTCGATCATCGCCTTGATGACGCCGGTCTCCGGCCGGGAAAGGGTGTCGAACTTTTCGATCACCGCATCGAAGGCGACACGGTGACTGATCCACGGGTTGGTGTCGATGCGGCCCTGGCGGATCCAGTCGATGATGCGCGGGAAATCGGCCGGCAGCGCGTTGCGCGTGGCCAGCAGCGTCATCTCGCGGCGGTGGAACAGCGGGTCGGGCACCGGGATCTCGTCGGGCACGATGCCCACATAGACCAGCTTGCCCGTGAAGCCGACCAGGTCCAGGCTGCGGCGCATCGCCCCGGGGTGGCCCGTCGCGTCGAACACCAAGGTGGGCAGCGAGCCGCCGTTCAGGGCCCTCAGCGCCTCCTCGTCGGCGGGGCTTCCGGTGCCGGCCACCGTGTGCTCCGCCCCCATGCGCTCGCGCGCGAAGCGCAGCCGGTCCTCGCGCACATCGAGCATGGCGTGTTTCAGGCCGGCGATCTTCACGAACTCCAGAACCGCCAGGCCGATTGGGCCCGCGCCCACGATAAGGGCGAAATCATCGGGCCGGGCGCAGGCGCGGTCCACCGCGTGGCAGCCGATGGCCAGCGTCTCCACCAGGGCCAGTTGCTCCAGGCTCAGTCCGGCGCCCGGGTGCAGCTTGCGCGCGGGCACCAGCAGCCGCGGGCGCAGGCCGCCGTCGGTGTGCACGCCCATCACCTGCAGGTTCTCGCAGCAGTTGCCACGGCCGCGCGCGCAGGCGGCACACTTCTGGCAGTTGAGGTAGGGTTCCACCGAGCAGTGGTCGCCCGGCCGCACATGGGTCACGCCCGGCCCCACGGCCAGCACCTCCACCCCCAGCTCGTGGCCGGGGATGCGCGGGTAGCTGAAGAACGGCATCTTGCCCAGGTAGCCGGAGAAGTCGCTGCCGCAGATGCCCATGCGGTGCACCCGCACCAGGGCCTCGCCAGGTCCGGGGGCCGGGGGCTCATCGATCCGGCTCATTTCAAACTGCTTGGGCTTCAACAGGCGGATGGTCTGCATGG
>DKBS01000010.1:3243-3408 GCA_002451275.1 Planctomycetaceae bacterium UBA6894
TTCAACAGGCGGATGGTCTGCATGGTCGCGGGAGAATCCTGGGGGAAAAGCGATGGGGGGAAGGGAAGGGGCCCGGTCACTCCGTCCGGGCCAGGCAGATCCAGCCCTCGGCCGTGCCGATGGCCAGCGTCTTGGCATCGGGGCTGAAGGCGAGGGCGCGCGGCG
>DKBS01000163.1:0-2331 GCA_002451275.1 Planctomycetaceae bacterium UBA6894
TCTCTTCTCTGTTCAAGCGTTCTGTCGGATTATCCGACTTTCACGCCTTTCCAGAAGGCGACATATCCGGCAATCCGCTTGGCGGATTCTTTGGGGTTCGCGTAAAACCAGGCCGCGTCGGTGTTCTTTTTCCCTTCCACCTCAATGTGGTAATAACGGGCCTGGCCCTTGGCATTGCAGGTGGTAGTGGTGGTGCTGGGCTGGAAAAATTCTTTCTTCAACGCATTGGCGGGAAAGTAATGATTTCCCTCCACCACGATGGTCTCATCGGATTCTGCCACCACGACACCATTCCAGACGGCCTGCACCAATGAACCGGTTTTGGGGGCAATGGCCATGAGGAAAGCTCCATGGGATAACGGTGGGACAAAACCCTATTCTACCAGAAGGCTCGGGGCCATTGCAGTCAGGTCGGCCATTCATGCCGTTTTGCCAACGGAGAGGCATAAAACCGCGAACCACTGGCGGGAATCAGTCAGGATCCGTTCCGCCCGCAATCCAAGGCTTTCACACCGCGCAACCAGCTCGGCCAAATCCTGCTTGTAGGAATTCTCGGTGTGAATGGTTTCACCGGCTTTCAGCTGGAAGATATGCCGTCCCAGTTGGATGGTTTGCCTGACCGTGCTGACCAGATGCATCTCCACCCGGCCCAACTCCTCGTTGTACAGCGCGCGATGAGAGAACCGGTCCGGGTCCAGCTCCGCTCCCAACTCTTCCCGCATGCGGAAAAGCAGGTTCTTGTTGAACGCTGCGGTGACACCCTGGGCGTCGTCGTAGGCCGGCACCAGGATGGAGGGATGCTTGCGCAGGTCCACGCCCAAGATAATGCCCCCGTTCTTGCCGGCGACCTGAGCGAAGCTTGCCAGCAACCGGTTCGCCTCGTGGGGTTCAAAATTCCCTAGGGTGGACCCGGGGAAAAACACCACCTTGCGGTCGGAAGGTACTTGGGGCAGGGAAAACCCTGCGGTGAAATCCGCGCATACCGGCAGGACTTTCAGCCCGGGCTGTTCCAGCCGCAATCCATGGGTGGCCTGACTCAGGTGGATTCCCGACACATCCAGCGGGATGAAGCCGGCCGGTGATCGCAGATTCTTCAGGAACAGGCGCACCTTGGCCAGGTTGCCGGCGCCCGGCTCCACCAGCAGGCAGTTCGGCCCGCAGAAATCCGCCAGATCCTCTGCGTGCGCCGAGAGAATACCCATCTCTGTCCGGGTGGGGTAGTACTCGGGCAGTTCCATGATCTGCTCGAACAACGCCGAGCCCCTCGCGTCATAAAAATACTTCGGCGAGGTCTGCTTGGGGGATTTGGACAGTCCCGCGATCATGTCGGCAAGGAAAACCGATGTATCAAGATCCGCCGGGCGATGGCCCGCAGGCTGTTTGGTCACTCGCGCCAACGAGGGGGCCGGAACGGTCAGGGGTTGGGGGCGTGAAGTCATGGGTGTGCATCCTTGGCCAGTCTCAGGCCGGTGAACTGCCACCGCGCCTCGGGGGGAAAAAAATTTCGGTAGGTGGGCCGGCTGTGTTGCAAGGGGGTAGACGGGGTGACGCACGAGGCGCCCCGCAACACCATCTGGTTGCACATGAATTTGCCGTTGTACTCACCCAATGCCCCGGCGGCTGGTTTGAAGCCCGGGTAAGCGGTGTACGGGCTCGATGTCCACTCCCAGACCTGGCCGGGATGACCGGAGTGGCCCGACGGGTGGAGTGATTGTGTCCGGGAGGGGGACAGGGAATCTCCGCAGGCGCTTTCCCACTCCGCCTCGGTGGGAAGTCGGGCTTCCGACCAGCGTGCGAAGGCATCCGCCTCGAAAAAACTGAGGTGGGAAACGGGTTCATCCAGGTCGACGGGGCGGGCCCCCTCCAGGGTGAAATGAAACCACTGCCCGTCGCGAGATTCCCAATACAGCGGTCTGGTCCATTGGTGTGCCTTGCGGCATGCCCACCCGTCGGAAAGCCACCAGCCGGGGCGTTCATACCCGCCGGCCCGCATGAAGGCGAGGTAATCAGCACAAGTCACCGGACGGCTGGCGATGCGAAAGGGTTGGACAAATTGCTGGTGCCTGGGGCCCTCGTTATCAAAGGCGAATGACCTTCCATCGTGCCCGATCCAGACCAAGCCACCCGGGTGGTTGATCCAATGGAGCTGGCAACCCTCCTGAACCGCCTTCCGGGCCGGATGACCGGTCCGGTAAACGGGGCACAGCGGGTTGAGGGCGAAAGCGTGTTTCAGGTCGGTGAGCAGAAGTTCCTGGTGCTGCTGCTCGTGGTGCAGGCCCAGTTCAAGGACGGGCAGGATTTCTTCCAGAGTTCCGGTGCCGATGGTTTCCA
>DKBS01000163.1:2497-13820 GCA_002451275.1 Planctomycetaceae bacterium UBA6894
AGTTCCTGGTGCTGCTGCTCGTGGTGCAGGCCCAGTTCAAGGACGGGCAGGATTTCTTCCAGAGTTCCGGTGCCGATGGTTTCCAGTAGCGTGGCCATGCGCCGGTCCACCGCGGAACGGTACTGGCGCACCTCCTCAACCGTCGGCCTGGATAACTGTCCCCTTTGCGCCCGGGGCCAGCGCGGCCCTTCTGCCTCGTAGTACGAGTTGAAAAGAAAGGAATAGAGCGTGTGGTGTGGCGTGTAATCCTTTTCGTGCTGCCTGAGCACGAAGGATTCAAAAAACCAGGTGGTGTGCGCCAGATGCCATTTGGGTGGACTGCAGTCGGACATGGATTGCAGTTGATAGTCTTCGGTGGCCAGGGGGTCGCACAGCAGGCTGGTTTGGTTCCTGACGCCCTCGAAGAGTTGCACCAAATGTTGACGGTCTTGAAACCAAGCTTCCCGGTGCCGTGCAGGAGGGATGGTCATTGAAAGCCGTTGGGAAGGGATTTCTGGGGAGAGAAAGGCGTGCAAGCCAATCCGGCTTGCTGGTGATTAATAGGCGGTTCAGGGCTACCCGCAGGTGAAAAGCTTGAAGATTTGTCAGGAGCCAGCCAACGGGTACCATTCTTTTGTGGAAAAAGATTGCCAAATCTAGCGAGTCAGGCTGGCAATGCAAAATCAGAGGCCAAACACCGGAAAAAGCGCTTCAGCTGCCGATACAGATAAGGATGCTGAAAACAGGCATTTCAAAGGGAAAGCAAACACCGCTCTGGTCCATCATCATCAACTTGGTGTATTTAGTGATGTTTGCTAAAAAACAGTGTTCCGAGTTTGGCGACCGAATGCGAAAGAAACCATGAATCACTACCAACAACTCGAGGCCGAGGCCATCGAGATCATGCGTGAGGCCGTGGCGGGCGCGCGCAAGCCGGTGATGATGTACTCCATCGGCAAGGATTCCTCGGTGATGCTGCATCTGGCGCGCAAGGCGTTCTACCCCGCACCGCCTCCCTTTCCATTACTCCATGTGGACACCACCTGGAAATTCCAGGCCATGTACGCCCACCGCAAGCGCATGGTGGAGGAATCGGGCATGGAGTTGCTGGTCCACACCAACCCCGAGGGTTTGAAGGCTGGCGTGAACCCCTTCACCCACGGCTCCAGTTACCACACCGATGTGATGAAAACCCAGGCGCTGCGCCAGGCCCTGGACCATCATGGCTTCGATGTGGTCTTCGGTGGCGCCCGCCGCGATGAGGAGAAGTCCCGCGCCAAGGAGCGCATCTTCTCCTTCCGTTCCGCCGGCCACCGGTGGGACCCCAAGGCCCAGCGGCCTGAGTTGTGGAACCTCTACAACACCCGCACCCGTCCCGATGAGACCATCCGTGTCTTCCCGTTGTCGAACTGGACCGAGCTCGACATCTGGCAGTACCTCCATGTCGAGAAGATCCCCATCGTCCCCCTGTACTTCGCGGCCGAGCGCCCTGTCGTGAAGCGCGGTGGCATGTGGATCATGGTGGATGACCACCGCATGCCGCTGGAGCCCGGCGAGAAGCCGGAGATGCGCATGGTCCGCTTCCGCACCCTCGGCTGCTACCCGCTCACAGCGGCCATCGAAAGCCCCGCTACGACGATGGAGGAGATCATCGCCGAGACCTTCAACACTGTCAGCTCGGAACGCCAGGGGCGCCTGATCGACAGCGACACCCCCGGCTCCATGGAAAAGAAAAAGCAGGAAGGATACTTTTAATGGGCGAGCTGCACGCGAAAAACATCGGTGAATACCTAGAGGAACAGCGCCGCAAGGAGACTCTCCGCTTCATCACCTGCGGCAGCGTGGATGACGGCAAAAGCACCCTGATCGGGCGTCTTTTGTACGAGTCGAAGTGCATCTTCGACGACCAGCTCAAGGCGCTGGAAAGCGATTCCAAGCGCTACGGCACCACCGGTGAGAAGATCGACTTCGCCCTGCTGGTCGACGGCCTCGAGGCGGAGCGCGAGCAGGGCATCACCATCGATGTGGCCTACCGCTTTTTCGCCACCGACCGTCGCCGGTATATCGTGGCCGACACCCCCGGCCATGAACAGTACACCCGCAACATGGCCACCGGCGCCTCTACCGCCCAGTTGGCTATTCTGCTGATCGACGCCCGCAAGGGCATCCTGCCCCAGACGCGCCGCCACCACCGCATCGTCACCATGATGGGCATCCGCCACATCGTGCTGGCGGTCAACAAGATGGACTTGGTCAACCACGATGAGGCCGTCTACCGGAAGATAGAGGCCGACTACCGCGAGTTCGCCAAGGATGCCCATCTGGCGACACTGCAGCCCATCCCGCTGGCCGCGGTGCATGGCGACAATGTGATGAAGGCCAGCGGCAACATGCCCTGGTACCAGGGGCCCACCCTGTTTGAACACCTCGACACGATTGATGTCAGCCACAAGGCCACGCGGGAGGCGTTTCGCCTGCCTATTCAGTGGGTCAACCGGCCCAACCTGAACTACCGGGGCTTTTGCGGACGGATCGCGGAGGGCAAGGTCCGCCCCGGCGACAAGGTCCGGATCCTTCCCTCCGGCCGCACCACGACGGTGAAATCGATCGATTTCTTCGAGCAGGAACTGGCAGAGGCCGAGGAGGGGGCTTCGATCACCCTCACGCTGAACGAGGAGGTTGATGTCAGCCGGGGTGACCTGATCGTGGCAGCCGACTCGCCCCCCGAGGTGGCCGATCAGTTCCAGGTCCGCATCCTGTGGATGGCCGAGGAGGCGATGGTCCCCGGGCGGTCCTACTGGCTGAAGATGCACACGAAGGAAGTCACCGCCACGGTGATGGAGATCAAGTACCGCGAAGATGTGAACACCGGCGCCCACCTGGCCGCCAAGGTGCTCCAACTCAACGAGATCGCCGTGGCTACCCTTTCCACCACCCATCCGGTGGTGTTTGAGCCCTACACGACCAACCGGGCGCTGGGCGGCTTCATCCTGATCGACAAGCTGACCTGTGCCACCGTAGGCGCGGGCATGGTTGAGTTCGCCCTGCGTCGGGCCAGCAACGTGCATTGGCAGGCGCTGGAGGTCAACAGGCAGCAGCGAGCCCTGATCAAGCACCAGACTCCCCGCTGCGTGTGGTTCACCGGGTTGTCGGGGTCGGGCAAGTCCACCGTGGCCAACCTGCTGGAGAAGCGCCTGCATGCCGAGGGCCGGCACACCTACCTGCTCGATGGCGACAATGTGCGTCATGGCCTCAACCGGGATCTGGGTTTCACCGAAGCCGACCGCGTGGAGAACCTGCGCCGGGTGGCCGAGGTGGCCAAGTTGATGGTGGATGCTGGTCTGATAGTTCTGGTCAGCTTCATCTCGCCCTTCAAGGCCGAGCGTCGTGCCGCCCGCGAGCTTTTCGGTGAGGGCGAATTCCTTGAGATTCATGTCAGCACGCCGATCGAAGAGTGCGAAAAGCGTGATGTGAAGGGGCTCTACGCGAAGGCCCGCCGTGGCGAGCTGAAGAACTTCACCGGCATCGACAGCCCGTACGAGGCCCCGGAGCATGCCGAGCTGACCATCGACACCAGCAAGCAGTCGCCGGAGGAATGCGCCCTGGCGGTCCTGCGCCTGGTGGAGGGGAAATAGTTCAGGTCCATCCCCGGGCCTTGCAAAAGCGTGGAAATCCCGGAGGCTAAGGGAACACCCTTTGCTTCCGGGATCTTGCCAATGATCTGCTCTCCCATCCTCCGGAAAACGCTGATAGCCGCCCTGACGCTGGTCGGTTGCCTGATGGTGGTTCCCGCGCATGCCGACGATGCCACGCCCCTTCGCGTGATGAGCTTCAATATCCGCTTTGGCACGGCCAAGGACGGGGAGAACTCCTGGACAAAGCGCCGGGATTTTCTGGTCGACACCATTCGCAAGTTTGATCCTGACCTGCTGGGCACGCAGGAGACTCTTGCTGACCAGAAGGACTTCCTTGCCGACAAGTTGCAAGGCTTTGAGGCCCATGGGGTGGGACGGGATGATGGCAACCTGAAAGGCGAGATGGCTGCATTGTTTTTCAGGAGGGACCGTTTTGAGAAAATCGCGGGTGGGCACTTTTGGCTGAGCGAGTCGCCGGACACGGTAGGGAAAAAGGGTTGGGATGCCGCGCTGCCCCGTTTGGTCAGTTGGGTGAAGCTGAAGGAGACCAAGGTCCCCGATGCGTTGCCCCTGTTGTTTCTGAACACCCATTTTGACCACATGGGTGTGCAGGCGCGGGAGGAGTCGGCCAGGCTGATCCGCAGCAAGATCACCGAGCTGGGGCAGGGATGCCGGGTGGTGTTGACCGGGGACTTCAATGCCGGCGAGGGCAACAAGCCTTACCAGGCCTTGTTTGGATCGGAAGGCAAGGCGGCCAGCCCGGTGGAGGATACCCTGCGGGTGTACAGGCCCATTCGGGGCAAGGAGGAAGGCACCTTCACCGCCTTCAAGGCTTCCAACTCCACCGGAGACCGCATCGATTGGATTGGGGCTTCCCGGCACTTCGAGGTGCGCACGGCGGGCATCGACCGCACACAAAAGAATGGCGCGACACCTTCCGACCATTTTCCGGTGACAGCCGTCCTGCGGGCACAGGGCAAGCCCGGTGAGAAGAAGACACTGCGGGTGCTGTGCTACAACATCCACCACGGTCGCGGCACCGATGATCAGGTAGACCTGCCGCGCCTGGCCAGAGTGATACGGGGTGTGGATCCGGATCTGGTGGCGCTGCAGGAGGTGGACAACAAGACCAAACGGACGGGCGGAGTGGACCAGACCGCAGAGTTGGCCCGGCTGACCGACCTGCATGGGTTGTTTGGCCGGCAGATTGATTTTCAGGGAGGCACCTACGGCCAGGCGGTGCTGAGCAGGTTTCCGATCACGGGCAGCGCGATCCATGTGCTGCCTGGGGAACCGGATCGGGAAACGCGCATTGCCTTTGAAACCACGATGAGCGTTTTCGGAAATGAGCATTCCTTTGTCAGCACGCACCTGCACCATCAGAGCAACGATTTTCGTGTGAAGCAGGCGGAAAAGATCCGCGAAGTGTTTGCCGGGGTGGACCGGCCGGTGATTGTGGTGGGAGACTTGAACGCCTACCCCAACAGCAAGCCGCTGCAGGTTTTCAAGAATGATTGGGGCAGCGCCACGGCTGGCAAACCGATACCCACCTTCCCCTCGGAAAAACCGGCCAATCAGATTGATTACATTCTGTTCAAACCAAAGGACCGATTTTTCGTACAGCAGGTGAAGGTGCTGGAGGAACCGGTGGCATCGGACCACCGGCCGATCTTCGCGGTGCTTCAACCCGCAGGGCCTTGAGCCGGCAAGGGAGACTGGATGATGTCGAGCGAGAAGGATGTGCTGTTTCTGTTGCCCCCCGGTTTTCCGGATGCCAAGCAGGGCACGGGTGATTTTTTCTGCCCGGACTGCGTGACGGTGAACGGTCTCTTGGCTTATCACCCGCATCTGCGCGACCGGATTGAGGTGAAGGTGGCACCCTTTGCGCGTCCGCGGCAGGAGGTGATCGCCCTGTTGGGGCCAGACCATCAAGGATGCCCGGTCTTGGTGCTGCCTGAAGAGGCGCCTCCCGAAAGCGCCCCGGTGCGCCGGTCGATCACCGGCCGTCAGTTTGTTGCGGGGGCGATTGAAATCGGGGATTATCTGGCGAGGAAATACGGCACGCCTGTGCCACACCGCTAACCTCCGCGAAAGAGTCTGATGAAAACCCCGCTCCTTCCCATGCTTCTGGGCGCTTTGGCCGGGGGCATGGGGTGGGGTATCCGTGGGCAGTACGGGCACGAGACCGGCGCGATGATGGCCGGGCTTCTGGTCAGCTCGGTAGCTGCCGTTTTGTTTTGCGGCCGGGCTTCGGGTCTGGGCACCCTGCGGGCCATCGCCTGGGGTACCTTGGGGATTGGCATCGGCGGGTCGATGACCTATGGCCAGATCATAGGATGGACCCAGATGCCCGCGCATATCGGCAACTGGGGTGCCTGGGTCTGGGGCATGCTGGGGTTGGCGGTCATTGGCGCCATCTGGATCGGTTTTGGCGGGGCGTTCCTGGGGATGGGTTTGGGCGGGAGAAGGTATACCGCCCCGGAAATGCTGGTGCTGATGGCATGCCTGCTGGGGCTTTACCACTTGGGTGTTTGGCTGTTCAACCAGCCTTTTGATCCGAAGAGCCAGCAGTTGCCCTGGGTGTATTTTTCCAACCGGCTCGACAAGCCGCGTTTTGAATGCTGGGGTGGTTTGGGGCTGGCCCTTGCGGGTCTTCTGATTTACTTGGCGGGTAAAAACGACACGCTGGGCTGGAAACTCGGTCTGTTCGGTGTGCTGGGTGGTGCGCTGGGCTTTCCGGGCGGGCAATGCTGGCAATCGTGGCACGCATGGAACCGTGAGTGGATCGCGGGGACTTCGTTTGGTCCGTGGGCCAAGCTGATCAACTGGTGGAACCTGATGGAGATCACCTTTGGCATGGTGATGGGGGCCACGCTGTTGTTTGGGCTTTGGTGGAACCGGGCGAGGGTTCAGCCGGCAGATCTGGAATGCGAATCTTTTCAGGGGAAGTTTACTGATGGGTGGTTGCTGTTCGCGCACCTGACGCTGCTCACGCTGTCTGAATTCCTGGAAGTGCCCCTGTTGAATACCTGGTACGGCCTGGGTCTGGTGATGGTGGTGCTGCCGCTGGTTGCCTCGGTGGAATCGTGCCGTTGGCCGGGATGGATTGTTGGGCCGGTGGTGGTGCTGCCGATCGCCGGGAAAACACTGCGCTACATGGCTGAAAAGCACGGGGAATTGTCGGCGGTGGATTGGCTGGTTTATCTGGCGGCTCCCATGGTGGTCGCCTTCTGGTTTGCCTGTCGGTTGAACCGGAAAATCTGGCTGGGGTGCGAGGGGGCCACAGTCGGCCGGACTGTCCTGCTTTTTGGTGTCTGGATGTTCTTCTTGCTGAACTTCGCGTTCTTCGATTACCCCTGGCCCTGGCAGCCATGGACCGGACGCACGCCCAGCGCGCTGGTGTATGTGGTTTGTCTGGCTGGGTTGAGCTGGTTGGCTGTGAGCCAACCCTTTGGCGGTGAGCGGAAGCCGAATTGAAATCCCTGTTTCCTTCACATTGAATTATATCCCCACCAAGTCTTCAAAGACAACCGTTTTGGTGGTTGCCCGGGAGTGGGTTGACATGGCCCGGGATCAGGCGAGGGCGTCGCGGAGGATGGAGGCGTTGGCGACGAGGGGGGAGGGGCGGGCGGTGCGGTCGAGGAGGTTGGTTTCGGGGTCGAAGCCCAGCAGGTGGTAGATGGTGGCGAGGATATCCTTGGGGGAGATCGGGCGCTCAGCGACGGTGCCGGCGATCCGGTCGGAGCGGCCGATGACGCGGCCGCGGGCGATGCCGCCCCCTGCCAGCGCGATGCTATAGACCTGGGCCCAGTGGTCGCGGCCGCCGCCGGCCACCTTTTGGATCTGCGGGGTACGGCCGTGTTCGCTGAGGCAAACCACCAGGGTCTCGTCGAGCAGGCCGCGCTCGTGGAGGTCCTCGAGCAGGCCGGCCAGGGCCTGGTCCAGTCCGGGGAGCAATTCGTCCTTCATGCGGGGGAAGTGGTCCCAGTGGGTGTCCCACCCGGTACCGGCCAGGCCGTATTCATCCCAGAAGACGCTGACGAACCGACTGCCTGCCTCAACCAGACGGCGGGCGGCCAAAGCGGATTGGCCAAACAGGGTTTCTCCGTAGCGCTCGCGTGCCTTGGCGGGTTCCTGACGCAGGTCGAGGGCGTCGCGCACGCGCTTGGAACGGAGCAGGTCCATGGCGGAGGCGCGCTGGCGGCTCATGGCGGGCGCACCGGGGATGGACTCGAACCGGGGCTGGGCGAGTTCCAATTGCTGGGCAAGGCTGACCCGGTCGCTCAGTCGGTCGAGGACGACGGAATCCGGGCCTGCGCCATCGCTTTCGCTGAGGGTGAAGCGGCAGTCGGAATTGACACCCCGGTAGGGTTCGGGAGCTTCCCAGACTTTTTCCTGCAGGGTCTTTTTGGCGGTGCGTGTGCCGTGGCCGAGGAAACGGGTCCAGGTGGGGCTATATTCGCCGCCGAGGAAGGCGGGGTAGGGGCCGGCACGCTGGACCTCGCCAACCCGCTGGCTGGAGAACGGGAAGGGGAGTGCAAGGTTGTCCGGGATGGGGGCCTTGCTGCCCTGTGAGCGGAAGAGATAGTCCACCACGGAGCCGATGTAGGGCCAGTGGCGGGCGTCGCGCGGAGCGAGTTCCATGGCGACATCGATGGTGGGCACGCCGGTTGTGGCGAAGGCGACGCCGTGGATGGGGTGCTGGTGGGTGACGCTGCGGAGGATGGTCATCTTGTCTGCCACGCGGGCGAGGCGGGGCAGGCGGTCGCAGAAGCGGATGCCGGGGATGCTGGTGGGCATGTGGCCGAACTCGCCGCGGATCTCCACCGGGGCATCGGGCTTGGGATCGAAGGTTTCCAGCTGGCTTGGGGCACCATACAGGTAGAGCAGGATGCAGGACTTGGCTTTGGGGCTGGAACCGGCGGCCTGGACCTTGAGCAGGTCGGCCAGGCTGATGCCCGCGAGGGTGGATCCGCCAATCTGCAGCCAGTCACGGCGGCTGAGGCCGGAGCAAGCTTGTCGGTGGGAACCAAGGATTCGGATCATCAAAGGCCTCCGGGTAAAGCCGGAAGGAAGTCAGGCGGGCTTTCCAAGTCTACCTTTTTGACAGGTGGCCGCAAGGCAAAGGCGGTTCACGGGAGGCGTTTTCCGGTCTCGGGAGACTGCCCGATTTGCCTAACCGGCACAGGGTTTCTGGCCCGGACGGGGTCTTTTGATGGACTTTTCGGCAAGGGAGGGTGGTTGACAGAAGCCGGAACCGGTCAAACCGGGGTATAACCTAACCAATCTTTCGGAGGAAGTTTCATGCGGTTGGGAAGCCTTGGGCTAGTGGTGGTTCTGGGTTTTTGCGGCGGGTTGCGGGCGGATGCCCTGGACCGGATGACCGCCGAGAAGCTGGCGGCGGTGCGGGCCAGCGTGGCGGAGTGGGCCAAACAGAGGCAGGAGGTGCCCCGGCCCGGACCCTGGAAGGAGTACCGGACCAACCTGCATGTGCATTCGGCGTTCTCGCACGACAGCCGGGGGAAGATCGAGGACATTGTCGCCTCGGCCAAGAAGGCTGGCACGCAGGTACTGATGTTCACGGAGCATCCGGCGGCGCACTACGACTTTGTCAAGGACGGGCATCAGGGGATGCGGGACGGCGTGTTGATGATCCCGGGGGCGGAAGAGGCTGGCCTGCTGGCCTATCCGCTGACGCCGGTGCCCAAGGCGACTGGCACGCTGGAGATGGCCAACCTGGTGAAGCGGACCGGGGGGCTGAGCTTCCTGGCGCACCTGGAAGAGCGGATGGATGTGGAGGGCCCGGATCTAGCGGGGGTTGAGATCTACAACATCCACGCCCTGTTCAAGGAGCAGAAACGGCTGGTCTCCTCGATGAAGAACCCGATCTGGCTGGCGAATGCTGCCAAGATGATCAACCAGTATCCGCAGGAAGCCTATTCGACCCTGCATGATTACCCGGCGAACTACCTGAAGCGGTTTGACGAGCTTTGCCAGAAGCGGCCGCACACGGGGGTTTCGGCCAATGACGCGCACCAGAACATCGGCCTGGTGCTGAGGCTGGGGGAGAAGAACAAGGTGCTGGTGGAAGATGCCCTGGGGGAAAAACTGCTGGAGATCGACCGCCTGGTGGCTGGGGCGGTGGCGAAGATTCCGGCCGATGCCAAGCCGGGAGATGTGGTGTTGAGGTTGCAACTGGACCGGTATGAGAACGCGCTGCGCCATGCATCGACACACCTGCTGATGCGGGAGCAGACGCGCGAGCAGGTGTGGGACGCTTTGGAAAACGGGCGGGCGTTTGTGGGTTTTGACTGGATGGCTGATACCACCGGATTTCAATTTGCAGCCTTTGCCTGTTACCAGCGCCATGAACTGGGTGCCAAAATACCGCTCGAAAACGGCCTGAAAATGGTAGGCAAGGCTCCGCTTGGCGGGGATTGGAAAATCATTCGCAACGGCCAGGTGATCAAAGAACACACCGGGGCGGATTTGGACATGCCAGTGAAGGAGTCCGGGGTGTACCGAGCCGAGGTGTGGCTGGACATTGCGGGGGAAAAGCGGGTGTGGATTTTGTCGAACCCGATTTATGTGCGCTGAGGATTTTATGCGAACGGTTCTTTGGTTGGGGCTGTGCGGTTGCCTGTTGGGTGCGGACACCCCGGAGGGTTTGAAGTCGGGCATGCCGGGGGCGGAGGTGAAAAAGGCCCAGCGGGAATGGGCGCGCCACTTGGGGCAGCCTGTCACCAAGCGGGTGCAGGTGTTGCATGGGGTGGAGATGGAATTGAGCCTGGTGCCCCCCGGGGAATTGGTGATGGGCAGCCCGGAGGCGGAGAACAAGGATAACGGCGCCGAGTTGCCGCACGAGGTGTCTCTCAGCAAACCCTGGTATGCGGGCGTGCACGAGGTGACGCAGGCGCAATGGGAAGCGGTGATGGCGGGTAACCCCGCGCGCTTCAAGAAAGACGGGGCTGAGAAAGCGGCCTTTCCGGTGGAGAATGTCTCGCACAACGACTGCCAATTGTTTGTGGAGAAACTGCGGGCCTTGACCGGGTTGCCGTTTCGGCTGCCCACGGAGGCGGAGTGGGAATATGCGGCGCGGGCGGGGAGCAGCACCGCTTTTTGGTGGGGTGAGAGCCTGAACGGGAAGGAAGCGAACTGCAACGGCGGCAAGCCGTTTGGCACGATGGAGACGGGGCCGGCTGTGGGCAAGCCGTGCAAGGTGCGGTCGTATGCGGCCAACCCCTTGGGCCTGTATGACACCGCAGGGAATGTCTTCGAGTGGTGCGCCGACTGGTATGGCAAATATGACCCGGCGCAGGGGGCGGACCCGCAGGGACCCCAGAGCGGAAAGTACCGGGTGGTGCGTGGTGGTTCGTGGGGCAGCCCGGCGAACCTGTGCCGGTCTGGCCGGCGGGTGTTCAATGATCCGGCCAGTCCGGGGAGCAGCATCGGGATCGGCCTAAGGGTGGTACTGGATGTGCCTGGGAAGGCCTCGAAGGTGGGGGCCGTGGATGTGAGTCGGTTGCTGGTGCTGGGGAACAGCGTGACCCAACATGGGCCCCTGCAGAGCGTGAGCTGGGAGCACAACTGGGGCATGGCTGCGAGCGCGGCGGACAAGGATTTCGCGCACCTGCTGCGGGGCCATCTGGCCAAGGCGTCGGGCGGGGCGGTGGAACTGCGGGTGAAGAATATCGCGGGGTTTGAACGGA
>DKBS01000163.1:14134-15051 GCA_002451275.1 Planctomycetaceae bacterium UBA6894
ATTGTGGTGGCGGTTGGGAGGAACGCGAAGGAGCCCGGGACACCTGCGGAGAAGAACGCCTATCGGACCGCCTTTGTTCAACTGTTGAAGGCGCTGAAGGAAAAAAGCCGGGCGCACATGGTGGTGCGTAGCGAGTTTTGGGCGGAGCCGGCCAAGGAAGCCGAGGTGCGGCAGGCCTGCGAGGCTGCCGGGGTGCTGTATGTGGACATTGGCGGACCGGCCGGTGATGCGGCCCACCTGGGTAGCGCCGAGCGCAAATATGAGCACGCGGGCGTGGGTGGGCATCCGGGGGACAAAGGGATGCAGGTGATCGCGGACCGGTTGTGGGAGGGGATGCGGCGGGGGTGGACTGGGCAGTGATGGGGTTCAGGTGCGGGCCTGCCTTTCAAATCACATTGGGGATCAGGAAGGCGCCGCGGCCTTTGCGGCCGAGGAGGGCGTTGGCTTCTGAATCGGTGGGGATGGATTCTGTGGTGGGGTCGAACTGGAGGGGGCGGCCGAGGCGGCTGGAGAGGTTGCCGAGGTGGGCCAGGGTGGTGCTGCGGTGGCCTTCCAGGATGTCGCAATTGGGTTTGGCCTTGCCCTGGCAGGCGGCCGCGAAGTTCTGGAGGTGGGGCACCTCGCTGAAGGAAGCCTTTTTCTCGAAGGCCAGTTTGTTGCCGCGTTCGATCACGCGCCAACCGCCACGACCGAGGACTAGGTAGGCCTCGGTGCCGTAGAAGATGACGCCGTTCTCGTAGCCCTCCATGTGGTAGGGGGTCCAGAGGCGCTGGTCGAAATGCAGGACCTTGGGTGAATTTGGGAAGGTGAATATGACGGATTGGGTGTCGGGGGTTTCCTGGGTGTCACCCTGGAAAAAGAGCTTGGTGCCGAAGCCGTGGACGCTGTCGGTTGTCTCGACTCCGAGACCCCAGCGG
>DKBS01000163.1:15071-15245 GCA_002451275.1 Planctomycetaceae bacterium UBA6894
CCATGTCGCCGGTGCCGTAGTCCCAGTACCACCGCCAACCGTAGCTGTATCGGTTGGAATTGAAGGGCCGTTCGGGTGCGGGGCCTTGCCAGATGTCCCAGTTTAGCGTGCCTGGTGCGGAGCTATCTGGTACGGCGGGGACGCGGCGACGGAGTTGGCTGTTGAAGGCGCGGG
>DKBS01000163.1:15277-15880 GCA_002451275.1 Planctomycetaceae bacterium UBA6894
TGTCTCGACTCCGAGACCCCAGCGGGCGATGTCGAGATCGTGCACGCCATCGTTGCCCATGTCACCGGTGCCGTAGTCCCAGTACCAGCGCCAGCCGTAGCTATAGCGGTTGGAGTTAAAGGGGCGCTCGGGTGCGGGGCCCTGCCAGATGTCCCAGTTCAGGGTGGTTGGCGCGGTGCCATCGGGCACGGCCGGGACACGGCGGCGGAGTTGGCTGTTGAAGGCGCGGGCCATGTGGACGGCGCCGAGCTTGCCGGACTGCACATAGCGGATGGCCTCGATCATGTGGGGCGAGCTGCGGCTCTGCGTGCCGACCTGGACGACCCGGTTGTGTTTGCGGGCAGCCTGCACCATGCGGCGGCCCTCGGTGATGTTATGCGAGCAGGGCTTTTCGACATAGACATGCTTGCCGGCCTGGCAGCCCCAGATGGAGGCGAGGGCGTGCCAGTGGTCTGGCGTGGCGACGGCGATGGCGTCGATGGATTTGATTTCCAGCAGCTTGCGGATGTCCTGCACGCATTCAGGGGCTGTGCCCTTTTGCAGATCAGCCACCTGTTTGGACTGGGCGGCGAAATACTCGGTGTTCACATCGCAGAGATGGGT
>DKBS01000163.1:15961-16144 GCA_002451275.1 Planctomycetaceae bacterium UBA6894
CGTGCCAGTGGTCGGGCGTGGCGACAGCGATGGCATCGATCGATTTATTTTCGAGCAGCTTGCGGATGTCTTGCACGCATTCTGGCGTGGCCCCGCCCTGCAGGTCGGCCACCTGTTTGGACTGGGTGGCGAAGTACTCGGTGTTCACATCGCAGAGGTGGGTGACCTGGCTGTTGGGAAGTT
>DKBS01000163.1:16407-16751 GCA_002451275.1 Planctomycetaceae bacterium UBA6894
AAAGCAGCGCCTTGCCGCGGCCCCGGATGCCGACCACGGCGACATGGAGGCGATCGGACGGGGCGGCCTTGGCTGCCGGTTTGATCCACGGGGCCACGGTGGCCATGGTGGCCAACTGGGCAGTCCACCGGGCGGCTTGGCGACGGGTGATGGTCATGCTTGCACCGTTTTGGGAAAGGTTTGCAATTTGGATCGAGTGTACGGCTGGGCCTGGGTAATTGCCAGAAGGCAGGTTGGTTTTTCTGGAGGGGTTTGGGGGTGCCGCAGTCGTTGGGCAAATGAATGGGAGGGCGATTGGAAATGGGTATGGGGTTCTGAACCCAGGGGGGCGGCTCGTTGAGCTG
>DKBS01000117.1 GCA_002451275.1 Planctomycetaceae bacterium UBA6894
ATTTGGCGACCTGGGGGATGGGAATACAGACTCGTTTCCGGGAACAACAGGTGTCCCGGGCGAAACTCATTACCAACCCCGGGGACTTCCATGCCTTGCGTTTATTGCTCTCGCTGTCACTCTTCAGAAGTGGTCCACAGCCGGTGGCGCCCTACCCTCAAAGACCTGTGGGTGGCTGCCAGCTTCCGCCGCCCCTATCGCTGCATCGCCTGCATGCACCGGTTTGCCTCCTGGGCGACCACCACTGAAAAAACCACCCGTGGCCCGGCCAAATGGCGCAAGGCAACACCGGCCCTGCAGACCTTGGGCATGGTGCTGGCTTGCGCCCTGCTCATCGTTGCGCCCGCGCGGGCTGATGTCGCCTACACCACTGGGACAACCAACGAAAACTCCAGCTCCAATCTTGCAACCCCCTCCACATCCACCGGCTACCGGATCGGGGACTTTGGCCCCTCCACCACGCCCAACTTCAATTTCTCCAAGTCAGGCGGCAAAGAGCTCGCGCCTGGAGTCCGGTTCACCACAGCCACTTTCACAGACACACAGACACTCACTGGCTTTAATATCAACCTGTTTGTCACGGGTGGGTCGGGTGGGGCCAACAGCATCAATTCGGGAACCATGCACTGGGACCTGTACCAGTCATCCACCAAGGTTGGCAGCTTCACCAGCGCGCTGAAGGCGCTCGCGTGGAACAGCGCCACCGGGCCCGGGGGAAATGTCTACCAGAACAATCCCCTCAGTCTGGTTGCGGGCGGCTCCGCCAACCTGTTGTCCAACACCCAGTACACCCTGCTGCTCAGTGCCATCGATGGACTCACCACCGCCAATTCCCCGAACAATGCCCAGCTCTACTGGTCCTATTATTCAGCCACACCGGCAAGTGGTCAGCCTTACACCCTGAACAATTCCGGATATGTCACCGGCCCTTACACCGGTGCCAACTCGTTCACCCAGCAAAACCTGGCCTTCGATATCAACACACAGGCCGCCCCCGAACCCGGTACCCTCCTCCTCGGACTCATCGCCTCCTCCGCCGGCGGCGGCGCCGTCTGGTGGAAGCGACGGAAAAAGCCCGTGCCCCAAACCCCTGAGGAAGAATCAGGAGCAAACGCACCAGCCTGATGGCCACCCACCCAAACGCATGCGGGGCATCGGTTCTACCAATGCCCCGCTTGCGTTTGTTCATCGGGTCCGGTTCCCTAACCGGGCTGGCAACACACCGCATGGAATCGGACCTGCAAGGCATACACCATTTCCGGGTGCCCCACCTCCCAATACTTTCCCAACGCCTGCTGCTGGCAGATCAACAACTCATCCTGCAGGCACCTGCCCGCTTCCGTTCCGCACCATTTGGAACGCGACACCTGCCCCAAAAACCCTGCCAAATCATTCAGCTCCCCCAGCCGGTCCAACAACGCCGTCAGCCGGGGATACAGCTCCTGCCGCAAGGCCGGGTCAAAAAGGCTGTGGGTCAGCTCCAGGGTGTATCGCAACTTTTTCCCGGCAATGCGGAAGCGATGAAAGTCGCCCATGCCACTACTGCCAACCGGCATCGCCCCAAAGAAAGCATCCATCCGTGCCCGCACCCTTCCCCGCACCGCTTCCACCGCTGCGTCGCTGCTGCCACCATCCAGGTGTCGGCATGCGATCCGTCCCAGAACCTTCCGGCTGGTTTCTCCCAGGGTAGCCAGCGAAGTATCTGCGCGCCGGGCCCGGGCCAAGGCCCGGTAGGCCTTCCGCCGCCGTATCTCCGCCTGTTCCATCCAGGCCTCCATGCCAGGGATACCGACATGATCCCGCAGCCATTCCAGCCACACATCCCAGGTGCGCGCACCATCCGCCGCTCGGCGCAGGTCCCGCAACCCATCATGAACATTCCGGTACGCCTTGCCCGGCAACCAGTCCCGGTACAGCGCCAGCGCGGCCGTTGCCCGTCGCGACCAGACCCGCGCCTGGTGGGCATGCCCGCTGTTTTCCAATCCCTTGCGCCCGGCCTGGCGAAATCGCCGGCACGCCTCATCCAGAAACGCCTCCAGCGTCCCCCGCACCGCCTCCACGGTCGGCCCCGCCGCCGGAATCACCTGCCATTTGCCGGGCGCTTCTGCCATGGGAATTTCCGTTCCTCGCTCTGATATTTCCATTCTAACCCCAACCCACCACCCACGAAAAAACCCGCGCAAACCATCGGCTTGCGCGGGCTGGTGATTATTCCAGGCCGCTTTTCTAGGCCAGGTGCCCCATCGCCCAGGTGCTGGCACGCCCGCCCTCAAACGAGTTGTTGAGCAGGTCTACCAGCATGGTCAGGTCACCCATCGACAGCCCGCCCAGGGGATTGCCAGCCTTGATGCCGTCCAGGTACTGGTAGGTCCACCCCAGCACCTCGCGGACAGTCAACCCGTTCGCGGCAGCCAGCGACCCGGTGAGGTCATGCAGCCGCAAGTCACCCAGCGCATTGGAACTGACCCCGAAGCTGGCATCCGTGTCATCGAAGCGCACATTCAACGCCAAGGCGACATACTGTTTCTCCGGGGCGCTTACCCTGTAGTTTTTTACTGCGCCTCCATCTACATTCACACCCGTGAACGGGATGTTGT
>DKBS01000121.1:0-3139 GCA_002451275.1 Planctomycetaceae bacterium UBA6894
GGCATTCAGGTGGATGCCGGCGAATTGGCAGGCGGATGCCGGGCGGTGGTTGGTCCCGGCAACGGAAAAAAGGGAATTACCTGGCAAGCCATGCGGTGGGGATAATTGGGCGTATGAGCGTGCTCCAATGCTCCGCAGCTTCACCAGCAGAAGGTTGTCCCCGGGGCCTCGGGTTTCCCCGCCTGGCACTATCACGGGAGACGAACAGCTTTCGGTACCTGGCCATCACCCTAGCCGAACTGGGCAACCCTCAAGCCAGGATTTCCGTCAAAACCCGGCTTTGGCCATCGATCTGGGTCAACCTTTGCTGAAGGCCCTGGAAATAGAAAGTGAGCCTGTCGTGCCGCAGGCCGAGAAGGTGCAGGATCGTCGCGTGCAGATCCCGCACCTGGACAGGATTCTCAACGGCTTTGAACCCGAATTCATCGGTGGAGCCATAGACCACACCGCCCTTGATTCCCCCGCCCGCCAGCCAGACCGAATAACCATAGGGATTGTGGTCACGCCCGTCGGATCCCTCGGAGGTCGGCGTCCTCCCGAATTCGCCGCCCCAGAGGACAAGGGTGGTGTCCAGCAGCCCCCGCGCTTTCAGGTCGCTAATCAGTCCGGCGACGGGTTTGTCGATTTGCCGCGCGTTTTGGACAAGCCTGGAATCGTTGGACCCGTGGGTATCCCAGCCTTCCCCGCCGCCGCCATGGTAGATCTGGACGAAACGAACCCCCCGCTCCACCAGCCGCCGGGCGTTGAGGCATTGGGTGCCGAACGAACGGGTCACCTCGCTGTCCAGGCCGTAAAGCGACTGCACGGCTTTAGTTTCCCTGGTGAGGTCAACGGCTTCCGGGGCGGCGGATTGCATCCTGTAGGCAAGCTCGTAGGCGGCGATTCTGGCCGAAAGATTGCTGTCGCCGTTTTGTGCCTCGAGGAAACGTCTGTTGAGTTCCTGTGAAAAATCAAGGATGCGGCGCTGGTCGGCGGGACGGACCGTGCCGGGCCGATCGAGGTAAAGGATCGGCGCCCCGGTCATGCGCATTTCGGTTGCCGAGTAGACGGCTGGCAGGAATCCGCTGCCGTAGGTCGTCGGCCCGCCCTTCAACGGGCCGTCCCGCATCACCACATATCCCGGCAGGTTGTCCGAGGGGGAGCCCAGGCCGTAGAGCGACCATGCCCCGAGGCTGGGCCGCCCCATCTGCCGGTTGCCGGAATGCACCATGTACAGCGCGGGCGCGTGGTTGAACTCCGTGTGGTGGCAACTGCGGACCACCGCCAACTCATCGGCGACGCGGGGCAGGTGCTCGAAAATATCCGACATCACCATGCCGGATTGCCCGCATTTCCGGAAGGCGCGGGCGCTCGGCAGGAGCTTGGCGGTCCTGGCGTCGGTGAACTCGAGGTTGAGACCCCCGAAGCTTTGGGGGAGCGTCTGCCCGGCGTATTTCTGCAGCAATGGCTTGGGATCGAATGTGTCGACCTGGCTGGGGCCGCCGTGCATGAAGAGCGAGATCACCGCCCTTGCGCGGGGGGGATGGTGGGGTATGGCGGCGGCCAGCGGGTTGGCAGCCCCGGCAGCCTCCCGGCAGGCCAGATCCATGAACGCCAGGGAACCGATTCCCATGCCGCCCTTGGCCAGGAAATCCCTGCGCGCAAACAGCCGGTGATCCTTCAGACACGGATGGGGCATTTGGCCATCCTCAGTTGGAGTAGATGAATTCCGTGGTGTTCAGGATGCCCATGCAAAATTCCACCAGGGAGGAATGCCGGGGGTCCTGCGAACCAGATTGCCTGTGGTCCGCCTCCGCCTTCGCGATGAAATACAAGGCGCTTCGGATTTCGGAATCCCCGGCCCGGCGGTTGTAGGCGAGCAGCCAGGCCCGTTTCACGAGGGCGTCCAGATCGGTGCCGGATTCGCGCGCCAGCCGCTTTGCCATGGCCTCCGCCTGCTCCCCGACCATCCGGTTGTTCAGCAGCGTGAGAGCCTGGGCGGGCACCGTGGTGGTCTGGCGGACGGGGCAGCTTGTCGCGGTTCCCGGCGGGTCGAAAGACTCGAAAAACGGGAAACGGAACGACCTGCGGTTCAGGATGTAGATACCCCGGCGGTGCTGATCGGCCGTGACGGGCCACTTCAACTCCCTTTTGCCCTCGAGATCATACATCCCGTGCAGTTCCTCCGGGGTGAGTCGGGGAACGAAGGGAGCCCCGAAACTTTTCATGTCGAGGGTTCCCGATACAGCATGCAGTTGATCCCAGACCTCCTCGGCTTCCAGCCGCCTCCTGGAAAAACCGGCCAGCAAGCGGTTTTGGGGGTCCGTTTCGATCGCCTTCGGCTCACGGACGGAGGATTGGCGATAAGTGGAGGAGAGCACGATCAACCGATGCATCCGTTTCAGGCTCCAGCCGTTGCCGCTCAGCTCGGTCGCCAGCCAGTCCAGCAGCTCCGGATGGGACGGCGAAACCCCCTGCGTTCCAAGATCGTTCGGAGTTGGGGCCAGCCCCTGACCGAAATGCCACTGCCAGATCCGGTTGGCAATCACACGGGCTGTCAGGGGGTTCTGGTCCGATACAAGCCAGCGGGCCAGGCGCGCCCGTCGCTGTTCTGCCTCGTCCGGCCCTCCCGGCAGCGGACCACCGCCAGGGAGGAACCATGGCAGGGCGGGCCCGATGAGCTTGGTCGGTTTGCCCAGGTCTCCCCGCGTGAGCAGGTGCACCTGCGCCGGTTTCCCGGCATGGCGCAGGGCCCTGAATGCCGTTCGTTCGCCCTTTCCCCAGGCTTTCGCCCCGGTATTTTTGTTCCAGGTTTCGCTGGCCGCAAAGATCGCCTCCAGCCCGAAGTAATCGCGCTGGGTGATAGGGTCATATTTGTGGTTGTGGCAATTGGCACAACCAAATGTCAGACCCAAAAACGCCTCGCCCAGCGTGCTCACCTGGTCGGTGCGCCGGAAATATTCCAGCATTTCCGGATAGGCATCCAGGGCGTTGGGCCACTCGCCCAGAGTCCACACGGCGACGGCGTCCTGGATCCCTTGCTGCCCCGGCCAGATTTCATCGCCGGCGACCTGTTCCATCAGGAAACGGTCGTAGGGCTTGTCCTCGTTGAAGCTGCGAATCACATAATCACGGTA
The DNA here is from genome assembly GCA_002451275.1 of Planctomycetaceae bacterium UBA6894. Taxonomy (GTDB): domain Bacteria; phylum Planctomycetota; class Planctomycetia; order Gemmatales; family Gemmataceae; genus UBA6894. The sequence continues at coordinate 3,117 of DKBS01000121.1, forward strand.
ACGCCACGCCTGTTCATAATAGA
>DKBS01000121.1:3472-8358 GCA_002451275.1 Planctomycetaceae bacterium UBA6894
CGGGGAGGCCAGCAACCGGTCCACCACCCGTTCAAAGGCGTCCGGCCGCGTGTCCTCAATGAAGGAGGCAATCTCCCCCGGTGTGGGGGGAAGGCCGACGATGTCGAAGAAGACCCGGCGCAACAACGCCTCCCTGGGCGCGGGCGGCGCTGGTTCCATCCCGGCCGCACGGAGCTTCGCCAGGATAAAGGCATCGACCGGCGAGGCGATCCAGGGGTGACCAAGGTCCGGCACCTTGGGTTTTTCCAGGGTTTTGAAGGCCCAATGCCTGGCGTCGCCCGCGGCACGCGGGTCGGTGGCATCTGAAGTTTTTGGCCAAGTAGCTCCCTGATCGATCCAGGCCCGAATGATGCTCACCTGCTCGGCGCTGAGGCCCTCGCCACCGGGCGGCATGGCACCCTCCTCATCCAGCCCGGCGATTCGCCGGACCAGGAGGCTTGCCGCGCTGTTTCCGGGAAGGATAGCCGCACCCTCGTCGCCGCCTTCCATGGCCCGGAGGTGGTTCGCGAGTGAAAAACCACCTTTGTCCTTTTCGGGGCCGTGGCACCGGAAGCAGGACTTCCGGAAAATGGGCAGGACATCCCGCGTGAAATCCACAAGCATGGCCGAAGGCTTTGGCAGCCGGGGGTCCACTTTGCCACTGGCAAAATGGGCTTTGACCCGATCCTCGGGAAGGACTGTCCCGTAGAAGGCCAACTCATCGATTTCGCCGGTGAAATAGCTTCCGCCGGTCTCCAGCTTTTCCCCGCCGATGTGGATTGGCCTGGTGTTGGCAATCGGTTTGCCACCATCGCGCAGTTCGCCCCGCAGTACCCCGTCAACAAACAGGCGATTGCTGCCATTCGCACCACGGGTCCAGACAAGATGATGGAACTCGCCGTCGTTGAGCCCTTCGGGGGAGGCCAGGACATGGTCCCCCCCGTCCCTGGGGCCCACACCGACCAGAACCTGGCCACCCTTTCCTTGGGCTCCTTTGCCACCCAGGATGCACCAATCGCCTGACCCGAAACCGCCGGTGACCCTGGAGACCAACGAGGCGCTACCAGGCCAATAATTACGGTTCAACGGCTGGGAGGTCCTAAACCAAAGTTCGACTGAAAGGTCCTCAGTCCCGAAAACCTTGTGGGATGGTATTTCCACCACGCAGTTGCCGTCCAAGGATGCGGCGGTCCCTCCGATCCCAGGAACCCCGGAGGATAGTTTCACGCCGGAACCATAGACCCCATCCGGCCCGGCAGGGTTGGCTTTGGAGGAATTCCTGGCGACTTTCAAATGACCTCCAGGGGCATCCTCAAAACGGTAATAGACGGACGGGCTGTCCTTGAGGATTTCCAGCGCGTAGATGCCGGACGGCGGACTTGTTCCCTGTCCCGGTAAGAGGGGAACCAAGGAAAAAACGAAGGCAAGCGGATTCATCGGGTCGAATATTCCGGGGTTCCCGGCCTGATGACTCTCCAGGCTGGACGGAACCCCAATCTACCAAGGGGGTCGGAGTCCCTCTAGAGGCCCCGATCTCAAAGAGAATGCTTGTCTAGACTGCCAAAAACGTCGCGCCTTGCCTGCAGCCTGCCGGGGCGCGGTAGTTCACGTGCCGCAGGTTGAAGTCCATCATGGCTCAGTAGAAATTAATAATTCTTCATTTTTGCCGGTATTCCAGCCTGGCCTCCAAACGTGACCTAGGTTTACCGAAATTCGGGTGGGTTGCCCTCCGGCCCAGCAATTGGAGGCCCTCCCGCCTCCAGCCCCCCACGGATCGGCAGGGAAGGTTGCGGTTGTTTTTTCAACAGATTGGCCGGGACGGGTGTTTCGCATGAATCGTCGTGAATCGGTGATGACGGGTGGCCTATCGCTTTTGGGTTTGGCGGGAGCCGTCCGCAGGGCGCGCTCCGCGGTGATTCCCAGGAAGGTCATCGTCGTGGGGGCCGGGATTTCCGGGCTGGCTGCCGCACGGACCCTGGTATCGCTTGGGCACAGCGTGGTGGTGCTGGAAGGTCGTACCCGGATCGGCGGCCGTATCGCGACCAGTGGGCTTTGGGCCGATGCGCCGGTGGACCACGGCGCATCGTGGATCCATGGCCCGACGAACAACCCGATCACGGCCCTCGCCAGGCAGGCCGGGGCCCCCCTTGTCACCACCAACGACAACTCGATGATTGTCTACGACACGGCAGGCAAACCCCTGGATGCGGCTGGTAGCAAAAAGCTGGAGGTGCTGCGGACCGCCATTGAGGGTGCCGTCACGCGCGGCCAAAACACCCTCAGAACCGATGCGACGGTGCAATCGGTTATCGAGGCGGGCACGGCATGGCAGGGGCGTTCGGCCCAGGACCAGTCCTGGATGCGTTACTTGATCAACAGCGACTACGAGCAGGAGTACGGTGGGAGCAGCAATTCCCTGTCCGCTCTGTGGTTTGACCAGGATTCGGAATTTTCGGGCCAAGACCTTTATTTCACCAAGGGCTACCGCTCGGTGACCGATTTGCTGGCCCAGGGGCTCGCAATCCAGACGGGCCAGGTGGTGACCCGGATCAGGGTGCAGGGCGCCCAGGTTTTCGTGGACACCAAAACGGGGACATTCACCGCCGACCGGGTGGTGGTGACCCTGCCGCTGGGGGTGCTGAAATCCGGAGCCGTCCAGTTCCTCCCGGCGCTGCCGGCGGCGAAGCTGGCGGCCATCAGCACCCTTCGGATGGGGATCCTGAACAAGTGCTTCCTGCGTTTCAAGTCGGTTTTTTGGGCGGAAAAATACGACTGGCTAGGTTACATTCCCGCCCTGAACGGCCGGTGGGCCGAATGGTGCAGCCTGTCGCGGCAGACGGGGAAGCCGATTCTGGTGGGATTCAACGCCGCCGACTACGGCGGGCAGGTGGAATTTTCAAGCGACGCGATGATCGTTCAGGAGGCCATGGCCACCTTGCGCCGTATCTATGGGGCCACGGTCCCCGATCCCGTGGGTTATCAGATCACGCGCTGGGGCAATGATCCGTTCTCCCTGGGGTCCTACTCCTACATCCCGGTGGGCGCCAAGCCCGGCATGATGGATGCCCTTGCCGCGAATGTGAACAGAATGATCTATTTCGCCGGCGAGGCGACCAACCGCAAATATCCGGCCACGGTCCACGGGGCCTACCTCTCCGGGGTGCGGGCCGGCACCGAGCTCGTCTGAGCCGAATCCTCTCCCGGGGATGCTTGGGTTAACCAGCCACTAGGTCGGACATCATCTGGAAGCGGGCACCTTGGTGATCCGCAGGTTCTCGAACCAGTACAATCCCGACTTTCCCGGGGCCACGATGTCGAGGTCCCCGTCCCTGTCCACATCGTGAACCGCCAGGAGCAGACCGGTTCCGGCCGAGCCCCTCTTGAAGTCGACCAGGGCATCGCGCTTCTCGGGATCCAGCGGGGCTTCGGTCGCGGGCTCCCCCTCGTCAATGATGGTTTTTTCCCATTTCGCAGACTTGCGGTCGAAGCGGTAGCGATAAAGGCAAGGTTTTTCGGTCGCCCCAGGCTCGCTGGCGTGGGCGTAAACGCGTTTTCCGGTGACGAATTCCACCTCGCCATCGCCATCAAAATCCCCCAGGTGCAGGGTGTGCGCCTGGGAAAAACTGTTGTCGATGTCTCCCCTGGTCCAGACCCGCTTGCCACCGGCATCCTTGGACTGCCGCAGCCAGTGGAGTCCAAAACCGTGGCCCATTCCCCAGGCGATATCGCCAAGGCCGTCCCCGTCGAAATCGTGGCAAAGGATTTCGATACTGGCGTTGCCCAGAGAAAATTCGGCATGGAACGGCCACCTTCCATCGGGATCGGCCGGTTGCTCGTACCAGCCCTTCGGGGTGATGATGTCGATGCGACCGTCCTGGTTCACATCCCCGTGGCCGAGACCGTGCCCGGCCCCCTCGGGGGAAAGTTGGCGTATGGTCCATTGGGGTTTCGGCAAGGCGGCAGTCAGCTCGTACAGCATCATCCGCCCCCCCACATTGGGCAGGAAGGTGTGGTTGCGCGTGGGGCCCAGGTTGACCAGGTAACCAGTCTCCATGGAACCGGGACGGTCAATCAGGTGCTCGGTCCATGGTTTGGATGCCTGGCCCGGGTTTTCCAGCCACGCAACCTTCCGGCTGAAGTAGGCGCAGGTCACAATGTCGGGCTTGCCGTCGCCGTTGACATCCAGGGGCTGGTCGGCGAAGTCCTCGCGGTAGTGGGGATTGGTGCCGGCAGGCACATCCCGCACCTTGTGCCTGGTCCAGGATGGGCCCGCGTACCAGGAATCACCACTGAAGACATCCAGGTGGCCGTCGCCATCGAAGTCGGCGACGCCGGCCGCCTCGAATGGTGACCGGTCGTTGATCGCGTGCTTTTTCCACTTCGGTGCTGCCGAGATTTCGTCGCACCTGGCCGGTCGGTCCGGCGGGAAAGCGATCAAAACAGCTAGGCAAATCCAGGGAATACGTGAGGCTGTCATGTGAGGCTCCTGATCGCCGGTTCGGCCAGTTGAATCCTGTTTTTTTCAGGGATAAGATAATCCTGACAATTCGAGGCCAAAAGTCGCTAGAAGAGAGGGGAGCCCGTGGCGTGGGTTTGCCGTGGCACCCTGCTGAACCCATTCCCGGAGGGCTTTTCCTTGAGGAATTCCAACCCGAATCAAAACCTGGTCAGACCATGCCCCGTCAAGGTTTTTCATCCACGGCCATGACCACCCTCAGTCCGCCGTAATTGAAGCTGTATTCAGCATCGAGCCAGATCCGGTTTGCGGCCCGGCAATCCTCGGAGACGAAGCTCCAGCATCCACCGCGTGCCGCTCGGACTGCCCCTCCCTGCCCGCCCTGGGGATCGGTCACCGGATCTTTTGAAGCGCCGCTGAAGCCGTCCGAGCACCATTCAAACACATTGCC
>DKBS01000121.1:8656-8780 GCA_002451275.1 Planctomycetaceae bacterium UBA6894
TGAAGGCCCCAGGCGTTGGCCGGGTAGGTTCCCACGGGGCAGGTCTTCCCAAGGAATGGCCCTTTCTTTTCCGTGCCATAGGGGGTTCCACCATCGCAATTCGCCTGGCTTCCATTCAGCTCCG
>DKBS01000121.1:9152-10324 GCA_002451275.1 Planctomycetaceae bacterium UBA6894
GGTCTCCGCGGAACGCGCTGGGATTCTTTCCCATGACGCGGGAATACTGCTCCTGCGTGACCTCGTGGACTCCCAGGTGAAAGGCCTTGGTCAGCGTCACCTCATGGAGGACCTCATCGGGGGACCGCTCGCTTTCTGTTTCGGTGGAGCCCATGCGGAATTTTCCGGCCGGGATGCTGATCAATTTCATTCCGATGGAGTTGGTCACAGACTGGATTTTTGCCGCAGGCGGTTGCCCTAGTAGAGGGGCCGCGAGGATTGCCAGCAGGGCACCGGCAGCTCCAACCATGGCAATCAGACGATGCATTGGCCAGTTTCCTTCATCCATAATCCATTGCGGAAGGAGCGCTTTCGTAACGGGCGAAGCCCTTGCCTGCATATGCGGGATGGGCCTGAATGGTCAGAATATAGCAGGAATGCGAGGTGCTGAGATGCAGATGTGGCAGGGGTGAGCAAACCGATATTCAAAGATTTAGCCAAGTTTGCTGGTGGATGCATGGTGAACGGATTTATGGTCCGTTGGGGCCCGCCGGCGGGACAAAAAACGAGGAAGGGGGACTGGCATCGCCTGTCCCCCCTTCCCTTTGGACAATACCTTCCCGGCTTTCTAATGCTTAGAGGGTCACGCCCGACAGGTCGTACGCATTGCCCGCGAAGAAGCTGTCGAGCAGGTCGTAGGAGTCGGGATCAAAGGTGCGGACGTTGGGGCCGGCGCCCTGGCCGGGGCCGGTGGTGATGAGGGTCTTGTCGGCGGTCTTCACCGAGCCGACCCGGACATCGCCCTTCCAGTTCTCGTAGGCCATGAAGTAGTCGATGGCGTTTGGGTTGCCTCGGTAGACGCCCACCTGTTGCTTGGTGCCGCCGGTGGTGCCCAGGATCAATTCGGCGATGTTGTCGTTGTTGAGGTCGGCAGCGGCTATCTCCACACCGTTCTTCACCGCCTCGGGGAAGGCATAGAAGCTGCTGATGACCGATTGGCCCAGGTTGGCGAAGGCCACCACATGGGAGATGGGGCCCGAGGCGGTGGAGGTGATGATGTCGAGCACGCCATCACCGTCGGCATCTGCCGTCGCGAGGCGAAGGCCGCCCTGGAACGACTTATCGAAGGCGTAGAAGCTGGCCATTACCTCCCAGGTGCCGCCCGAGAACACCACCACATGCGGCGTGGCGCC
>DKBS01000173.1:0-1617 GCA_002451275.1 Planctomycetaceae bacterium UBA6894
ACGAGTCCATTTGATTGATTTGAAGGTCAATCAGGGTTACGGAAACGCATTGCGACAAGGTTTTATCGCCTGCCGTATGCCATTGGTTGCATTCACCGATTCGGATTGCCAATTCCATTTGGAAGACCTGCGACTGCTGGTCCAATGGGCGAAAAAATCTCCGGTGGTCGTGGGTTGGCGGCAAGATCGCCAGGATCCTTGGCGGAGAAAATTCCTGTCCCGTGGTTTCAACCTCCTGGCCAATAGCCTGGTGGGCACTGGGGTGCGGGATATCGATTGTGCGCTGAAGGTCTTTCACCGCGAACATCTGTTGCGCATTTTGCCTGAAACCGGTGGTTTTTTGGTCAATACCGAAATGGTGGTGCGGGCCCGTAGCCTTGGCTTGGCGGTCGAGGAGGTCGCTGTGCGCCATCGGCCCCGGGTCGGTGGCACCAGCAAAGTCCATATGACCGAAGTGCCCAAGGTGTTTTTGGCATTGGCCCGTTTCTGGTTCAATCAGGTTGCCTTTGGCCATCCTGGGCGGCAGGCTGATTCCTCCTCCCGCAATTGGGCAGCGATGGAGGTGCTGGGGCTGATCGGCTTGGTGATGCTGGCTTTGGCGCTGTTTTTGGGAAATTTGCGTTCGCCTTTATTGGAGCCCACCGAGGCCCGGTACGCCGAAATCCCCAGGCAGATGCTGGTGAACCAGTCTTGGCTAGTGCCAACCCTGGATGGCCAGCCCTATCTCGATAAACCGCCTCTTTTTTATTGGCTGGTTATGGGGGCCTATCAACTCGGGGGCGTTTCCGATCGCGTAGCGCGGGTGGTTCCCGGGGTGGCGGGTGTTTTGACGGTGCTGGTCACCTGGGCCTGGATGAGGGGGCGCGCCGGTCCCAGGGCTGCTCTCCTTGCCGCGTTTTTCTTGGTCACCTGCGCCCGCTTTATTCACTACGAGCGCATGCTGGCAATGGATTCGGTGCTGTGTCTCCTGGTGGTCTCTGCGATTGCCTTGGGCGATACGGCGTGTCATTCCGGCAGATTTCGTCGGGGTTGGTGGTACGCCTGTACCCTCTCCATGGGATTGGCCCTACTGACTAAAGGGTTTGTCGCCCTCCCGCTGGTTGTCGGGCCCCTGATGATCTGGTGGATGCTTGACCGCCGGGTGGCCAGGCCGGGTTGGTGGGATCTCGCCATGGGGGCGGCCGTTTCAGTTCTCCCCCTGCTGGCTTGGATGGTTCCCCTTTCCATGCGTCTCGATGGTTTTCTCGAGCATTTCGTCTGGCGTCACCATGTCGTGCGTTTCCTTGAGCCGTTCGATCACGCCGGTCCTGTTTGGTACTACCTTCCCGGCCTGATTTTCGGGTTGGGGCCCTGGGTGGTGTTGATGCCGGGCCTGATGCGCCGGGTTTTCGGCTCCGCCGCCTTGAAAACAGGAGGTGCCCAGCCGGTGATGGGTTTGATCCTCGTAGCACTCGGATTCAACCTCCTGTTTTTCAGCCTGGCCGGCTGCAAAAGGCCCATCTACTCCATTGCTTTCATGCCTTTTGCCGCGGTTGCACTCGGACTTCACCTCGATTTGTTGATCCCGGCTGGCTGGAAAAGCCTCTGTCTATTTCCCTCCATCACCGCAAAAGGGGC
>DKBS01000173.1:1929-12192 GCA_002451275.1 Planctomycetaceae bacterium UBA6894
AAGGGATGGATAGACGCCGAGTCAGCCTATTGGTGCGTTGGTGTGGGTTCCGTACTGGTGGTATCCCTCTGCTTGTGGCAATGGGCTGGTCGGAGTATCGCCTGGGTAACCCCAATGGCGGCGTGCGCCCTGCTGGGCGTGGTGGTCTGCTGGGAGGTGTTGCCCGGTTACCACGAGGGCTTCTCGTTGCGGGGCCATTTGCGTCAGGCAGTGAAACCGCGACCCGGGCCGGAATCGATTGCCCAGCTCTCTGGCAACCCGGGAGTTGAATTGGTGTGCTTTCCCCATCGGTGGGATTCGGCCAGCTTTTATTTACCCCATGCGAAGGTGGTGGTGTTCGGGCCCGATGAACAGCTCGCTATGGAGAACCACCTCCGACAAAACCCCGACGCTCTTCTGTTGATGAAGCCCGGCCGGGTTTTGAACCAGTTCCTGGCCAAATTCCCCACCAGATCCCCGCGAATTGAAAACGCGCTGGGGGCGGTGGCGGTCACCCGATTGGAGGAACGGGGCCTGACCCGTAATGAAGGCAAGGTGGAATAGGGGCAATCAAGCGGCTCTTTTCATGGGGACTGGAAACCCGAGGGCCCTAGCATACCCCTCCCGCGTTGTTCGGGCCGTTTCGGACCAGGTGTAACGGCTCGCCCACTGGGTAGCGCCTGTTCGCAGTTGGCCTATCCATTCAGGGTGCAAGCAGGCCTTCAGCATGGCGCTTCGCCAACCATCCTGATCTTCTATTTCCACCAAGTGACCCTGGCCATCCAGCACCTCCCGGACCGCCGGTGCGGTCGAGGCGATCACAGCTCCGCCGCATGCCATCATTTCGATGGGCGGCATGCCAAAACCCTCGTATTTGGTGGGGAAGAGCAGGGCATGGGCGGAGCTGTAAAGGGCGGGTAGGTCGGCGTCATCGACATAACCCAGGTGGCGAATCCCCTTGCTGAATCCGGTTGTGTGGAGAAATTCCCGCAGGTCGTCACAGCGCCAACCCCATCCTCCCACGAGGACCAGCGGGTGCCGGGACCGGTGCTCCGCCGGAAGGTCGCACCATGTTTTGGCCAACATCAGCAGGTTTTTGCGGGGCTCCAGGGTGCCTACGTGCAAAAAGCTGCCCCGGGGCAGTCCCAACCGGGTGAGCACGGATTGCTGCTCTTGGGCCTCAATCGGTTTCAGGTGAGGCCGAACCCCCATCGGTGTGATGGTGATTTGCTCGCGTTTCAGGCCAAGGACCGAGACCATTTCCTCGCGCACCGCATTGGAAAGGGTGAAAAAATGGCTCGAGCGTTCAAGCCCGCCCTTGGCCCGTTTTTCAAAAACCCGCACCCGGTCCACGGGGTGCCACTCGGGGTGTGACAACGAGGACAAATCATGGAATGTGGTGACCGTTGGTACCTGGGTCGGCACCGGCAGGAAATTGGGTTCGTGGTAAAGATCCACCAACCCTAGGTTGTGCCACCGGTCTAGCATGCCGGAAAGGTAGGATTCCTGCCGGGTTCGGGCCCAGCCGAGCACTTTCGACTTCCAGGTTTCACCCGACTCTGACCCAGTGTTGCCGCTTGTGGCCTGGGCAGTTTTCGCCTTTCCCGGCTTGATCATCCAGGGGCGGATCACAAACCACCACTTGCGCAGCAATTGGCCGGCGGTTCCGGGGAATTCCAGGTAATGTTCCTCCGGGCCGGCGGAAGCTTTCAGGGCATCCAGGGTGGCCGCTGTGTACCAACCCACGCCAGACCGGGGGCCTACGGATGGCAAGATGTTCCAGGCGATGCGCATGCTGCACTCAGAGGAAATGGACCCGGGGGGCCGTGATGGTCAGGGAGGGATCAAGCTGCCGACTTCTTGAAACCAGGGATGAGCCGGTGCAACTGCTCCGCGATCCACTTGCCCTGTTTGGCGGGATCGAGTGCCTTCGAAACCGATTCCTTGGCCCGAAGTCCAACCTGTCGTGACAGCAAGGGCTGAGCCCTGACCCACCGCATATGGTTGGCCGCCTCTGCCAGGTCTGGGTCTGCCCATTTCCAGCCCTTCTGGAAAGGGGGCCTGTCTTGGCGGATGGTGGTCATGCCGTGTTTCACCAACAGGGCCGTGTTGGCATCCAGAAAGTCCAGCACACCTGAGTAGGCGGTGGTGATCACCGGTTTTGCCAACAGGGCGGCTTCAGCCATGGTCAGGCCGAGTCCTTCGGCCCGATGCAGTGAGACATAGCAGTCCGCCACATCCATCAGCCCCAGCAGCTCATGACGGCTCATCGTCCTTTCCACCAGGACAATACGCGGATCACCTGCCACCAACTGGCGCAGTTTGCCCATGTTGTGCGGCTCTGCCTGCGGCCGGCTGACCTTGATGACCAGCCGCGCTTCGCGGGTTCGGGGAAAAGCCTGCTGGAAGGCCCGCACAAGCCCCATCGGGTTTTTCCGTTCCACCGAGCTGGCGGCGTCAAAGACAAACAGGAAGACGGTTTCCCCCGGCTTCAGCCCGTACACCTCCCGTGGCACCGGTTCAAATGGCTGAACCCGCAGGGCCTGCGGCATGTCGATGACCGGAACGGGCAGCACTTTGCGCAGGGATTCCCCGATGAAGCGGGATGGTGCCCAAATTTCATCAAAAAAGGTGCTGTTTTTGATCCAGGGCTTGGGTACGTCCTCCAGTTCCCAGAACCAGACCCCGACACGCCGGACTCCCTTGCGGATGGGAAGGCCCGCCCGCCTGAACAGTTCCTTCGGTTCCCACAGGGGCGGGACCACGAAAACACTCAAACCGTGTTCCTCAAGGCCCAAGGTTTCCGGACGGGTGTGGAGCACATCCGACATGGAGTTCGGCACATCCCGCAGGCTCACCGGGCAACCATACCGGGCGGCTGATCGGCCCAGTTGCACGGCGGCTTCTCGCAATCCGCAGGTGCAATTCCAATATGTGAACAGGTTCAAGCCCTGGTCCGCTCCCCAGGAGGGGGCATCCAGGGGGCCCAGCAACCTTTCGGCCGCCGAGATGCCGCCAGCCGGCCATTTCGGCGGATGCTCCAGCAGCGCGCTGTTGAGAAGGGGATATTCTCTGGCCAGGTCAGCCGTGCATTTTCGCCAACCGGAGACGGTTCTCGCTTCCGGCCAGCGTTCCTGCCAAGCCGGCAGGCGCAACCATGTTTCCGCCAGGCTGGTGGAATGGTCCTCCAGCGTTTCCAGGGCGAACCACAGGGCTTCCTCCGGGGTCACAACCCCCATGTCGAGGTGACCGGTGCGCACGAGGAAACCAAGGCTGGTGCGCAGACCCGGGGCCATCATCCCCAAAGGGGCCTTTTCCAAATGCCACGGGTTCACATCCAGGAATCGCCTGGCCATATCACCGGGCCTGGATTGGAAGACCTTGCGCAAACCATCAATCCAGGCGATTCGTGTAAGTCCCGCGGGAGGAACTCCCTCCCCCAGCCAGGTGAAATAGGAACCTTCCACACCATCCCGCAGTGCTCTGGGATGGGCGTCGAACAGGGTTCGATCCGTGATAAGCGGCCCGAGGACCGCGCGAATCCATTCCTGGTGGTCGCGGGGAGCGCTGGTGGCTTCACCGTTGACGCGCAGGTCGGCGCCCAGGCTGACGATTTCAGTCAGGACGGCCCGCGGGTCATTGAGGCTCAGCCAGTTGCCCGACCGGGCTTCCCGTTTGGCTTGAAGCGCGATCCGCGCGTGGAGAATCGGGTTGAGAAGCCGTGTTTTGGCCCCCCAGAGGGCTTTGAATAGCAGCGATTCCTCTTGAAATCCTAAGGATCGCAACCTTTTTTTTACCGATTCAAACATACGATTCCTTCCCGATGCGGCGCGTGGCCTGTTGTCTTGTCAGGCCGCCTTGGAGCGGGCCGCCGTCTCGCTCCGGTGGAGCGCGCGGCCATCCCTGGAGGATGCTATCTGGTTCAAAACCCGTTGACCGTACGATTCCATGGAAAGCAGTTTGCCCACCTCGGTTCGGGCCCGGTCACCCAGCCGTTTGGCCAATACCGGATGGTCATAGGCCCACTGCAGGTGCTTTGCCGCCTGATCCACATCCGCTTCCGCCCAGTTGCACCCCATGGGGTAGTAGGGAAGCTTTTTGGTGATGGGAACCATGGTGTGATTCACCACCAGAGCCGTCTGGTCGGACATGAAGTCCATGTTGCCCGAGTAGCCGGTCGCGATCACCGTTTTGCCGTACAAAAGGGCTTCGGCGATGGTGATGCCGTACCCCTCGGACCGGTGCAGGCTGATGTAACAGTCGCACATGTCCATGATGCCGTAGGCTTCCGGACGGCTCAAATGTTCGTCAATGATGATCGCGTTGACCTTGGCCGCGGCCTCGCGAAGCGCGCGAACACCTTCCGGGTCAAAACCTGGGCGGGTGATCTTGAAGACCAGGCGCGCGTCCCGCTTTTTCGCCAGCGACCGGCGGAACGCCTCCACAACCGCCAGCGGGTTTTTGCGTTCGATCACCGAGGCCACATCAAACATGAACAAGGCGACAAAGTCGGATTCGCTCAAGCCATGTCGAGCGCGGTTGACCGGTACGTTGGGCAGGATCTCGGCACCGGGCAGCACCACGTTGACGATGGCTTTTGGCGCGGCCTTGCGCACCGCGTCCGCGACGAAGCGTGTCGGGGTCCAGATCTCATCGAAGTGGCGTGATTCCCGCGCGTATTTTTGGGGAAGCACGTCCAACTCCCACGCCCAGTAACCGATTCGCCAAACGCCCGGTTTGCGGGCAAGGCCGGCTCGCGGGTAAATGCGGCCGGCGTTCGCGAAGATCGGAACGCTCAGGATGGTGGTGTCGTATGTTTCCACCCCAAGGTGGTCGGGGCGGGTGGGTTGGTCAAAACGCCAGTCGCCGGGCACGTCTCGGTGGGCGGTCCTCCCCTCGGCCAGTCGCACCGCGATGCGCAGGTGCCGTTGCACCTCGCCCACTCCGGAGGAATAGGTGCAATGGCCCAGGATGTTTAGGCCCGGACGCCATTTCGGGTCCGTCGCTTTTTCGGAACGAACCCGCTCCACCAATTCATCGATCAGTGGGTCGCCGCCGCTCAACCTCGCCAATTCTGAGAACCATTCGGGTTCCTGTTCGGTCAAACCCACGGCGTGGGGCGGCGCCTTTGGGCCGAGCTTTTCCCACGCGACGAGCCGCGCCTGGTCCTCCGCGGGAAGCACCCGGTCCAGTCCCAATGTCCCATCTGGCAGCAGGTTGTGCAGTGCCGGGTGCCTGGACTTCAGTGCCTGGATGAACTGGCCCGCTCCCAGCGCAGTGAGTGCCAGCGGCCAGTGCGTTTGCCAAGCGGGCAATCGAAGCCAGGTGGGTGCCAATCCAAAAGTGGGATCCTCCGCCCGTTCCAGGGCGAACCAGATCACATCGGCAAGATCGCATTCACCCAGGTGCTTGACTGTGGTTCCCAGCAGCCAGTCCAGGATCCCATGGCGCCCGGCCGGTGTGAGCGCCAGTGGCAGGCTTCGGAGGACCCATTCCTTGTCATCGATGTAACGCAACACGCGGTCGCCGGGCCTGCCGGCGAAAAACGCTTCTACCATCTCACCCCGCACACCCTGGGGTAACGGTTGGCGTGTCAGGGTTTGGCAGAAGGTCCCTGCCGCCCCCTCGGAGAGGGCCTTGGGGAATTTTTTGGGATGATCGTTTTGCTCCAGCAATTTGCAAAGGATCCACAAGCCAAGCTCGGTGTTTTGGCTGCCGGCTTTTTCCGTGTGGTCATCCGCTCTTCCCAGGCAGGGCAGACCGTGTTTTCCAAGCAGCGCGTCCCAAGCAGCGACCACCCGTACGGGGAACGGGGGGAGCGATTCCTGCAGCCTGCCCCGTCTTGCCATGGCCCGACGACGCAAGGGATCTACCAAGGTGGACTTCACCTGCTGGATGGCGGTGAAAATCCCGCTTCCGGGTCTGATCCCCACCTTTTCCAGAACCCGCCTTGCCTTGTGCAGCATCTCTTCCTCAACCCTTGATCTGGTTTGTTTGCTTCAGGCCGCCAACCGTTCCAGATGGCTGGCCACGTTGTCCCAGGTGCAAGATTTTTCCAGGTCTTCCCGAACCCAACCGTCTGGCTCCGCCGCGCAGGAAAGCCAAGCCTCGTCGATGGATTGAATGTCGAGCGGGTCGCAGGTGTGAACCCCTGGCCCGGCGAATTCCAGCATCGAACTGTTGCCCGAGCAGATCACAGGGGTGCGGTGCAGAAGGGCGTCCAGAACCGGGAAACCGAAGCCTTCGTACAGCGAGACATAAACCAGGCACCTCGCACGTCGGTACAGCTCGCATAGCTTGGCGTCGCTGACCATGCCGGGGAATGTGATGGTCCGGTTGCCAGTCGCCTGGGGCAGGTTGCCCCGGTCAATCAGCCACCCGGAGGGGCCCGCCCATACCAGTTGCGCATCCTTGGGCAGGTTGGGGCTGGTCAAAAACCACCGCAGCAGGTTTTCCGGGTTCTTGCGTGGTTCCAGGGTCGAAACTGCCAGGAACAGGTTCGGGTCACGGGTCATTGGCTGGCCCGATGCATGGCTGTGCACACACTGGCTGGGGCCCAAGTGGGCCCAGTGGACCCGCTCAGGTGGCAGGCCGCACAGCCAGACCATGTCGCGCATGGTGCAGCGGGATATGGCCAAGGCATGGTCATCCAAGGGCGCCATGGTGGTGGCCAACTCGTAAAAATCACGGCGGGTTTGATTCTTGTGGGTTTGTGGGGTCAGCAAGGCGGTCAGGTCGTAGTACACCGAAACTTCACGGGCAAAGCGCCTCTTGCGTGACCGCCGAAAAGTGTAAACACCCCCGCTCGCCGCCGCCGCCGCCGCATCAAACGGCCGGGTCGGCAGATTCAGCACCCTGTCCCGCCAGGTCGTGATATCGAGTCCGGCCTCCGGGATATTGTGCGGGCCCAGGTGGATCACCAATCCGCCGTGCAGCGTCTCGATTTGCCGCATCACCCGCAGGTCATCCCGGGTGACCATGCTGAACAGGGCGATGGTTTGCCGCCGAGCCAGGCTTTCAATGATGCGGGCCACGCAGCGGCCCACTCCCGTCAGGCGGACCTGGGACAGGGAGGTGGCGTCCACATGGAGAATCGGACTGGTCAAGTTTCCAACCACCTCCACCAAGTCTGTCAGGCCGCTTTCGCCTCAAGCGTGGCGGCCACGTTTTCCCAGGAACACGACTGCTTCAGGTCCTGGCGGTTCCAGCCACCGGCCTCGGCCGCGCAGGAGGTCCAGGCTTCATCCATGGATTGAATATCCAAAGGGTCGCAGAAATGGACTCCCGGGCCCGCGAATTCGACCATGGAGCTGTTACCCGAGCAAAGCACCGGTGTTCCATGCAGCAGCGCGTCCAGCACCGGGAACCCAAATCCCTCGTAGAGCGAAACGTATACCAGGCACCGGGCCGACCGGTACAGCTCGCACAGGGCGGCGTCGCTGACCATGCCTGCGAAAGTCACCGTCCGGTTTCCTGACGCCTTGGGCAATCGGTCACGGTCCACCAGCCACCCCGAGGGACCTGCCCAGACAAGCCGGGCATCCCTGGGCAGGTTCGGGCTGGTCAAAAACCATCGAAGCAGGTTTTCCGGGTTTTTCCGCGGTTCCAGGGTGGAAACCGCCAGGAACAGGTTGGGATCGCGCGCCACCATCGTTTCGGAGGCGTGCTGCTCAATGCATTGGCTAGGCCCAAGGTGCGCCCAACTCACCCGTTCGGGCGGCAATCCGCACAGCCATATCAGGTCGCGCCGGGTGTTCCTTGAGTTGGCTACCGCGTGGTCATCCAGGGGCGCGGCGCCGACGACGAGATCAAGGGTGGACTGGCGGATGTGCTTCTGGTGCGTGGAGGGCACCACGCATGCGGTCAGGTCATGGTAGAGCGAGACCTCCCGGCCGAAATGGCGCTGTCTGGCCCTGTGGAAGGTGTAGATGGCCGGGCTTTTGCCGGCCTTTTCCTTGCAAAAGGGTGAGCTCGGCAACCCGAAAACGGCGTCTCTCCAGGAGGACACATCCTGGTGCGCCGCCGGCAGGTTTTCCGGGGCCAGGCGGATCACCCTTCCCTGGTGCAGGGAATCACGGTGCCCGGCCCGCGCCAGGTCTTCCTGGTGCGCCATGCTGAACAGGTGGATGGGCCTTTTGCGGGCCAGGCATTCCACCACCCGCGCCACGCAACGACCCACTCCGGTCAGTTTCACCTGCGCCAGGGAAGTGCCGTCCACGTGGAGGATGGGCGAGGTGCTCACCGCGGGCGCGACCTCCCCGCATTCCCAGCGCAGGGAAGTAGGGCATGCAATGCCTGTTCCCTGTCCCCCATCACTAAGCCGCCATTCGCCCGGAGGATTGTTGATTGGCCAAATTGCTTAAGAATTGGCCCAAACGGTGGACTAACGGTGCGCCATCCGCCGGGGATGCACCTCCGTGCTTCACACTTGAATTGGTTTGTTGGGCTGCATGGGCAATCGCCCGGCAAAGGGATTCGACCCTTGGGTGGGGGCGCCAAGATTCAAGAACCTTGTCCGTCGTCCCCTCGAAGGTGCAGGGGATCATGGTGGTGGCCACCTGGTGGCCAGGGAATGCGCCATCCCCATCATGCAGACAGGAGACATCGGTGCCGATGATTCCAATGCCCGCTTTTTTCAGGGATACCGCCCACAGGGCCGAGTCGAGATCCGTTTCCCAGGTGATGGCCCAATCCAGCCTGGGCAGGCAATCCCCCGGTTTCACGATCTGGCTGTCCGATTGGGCTACCAGCGCCCCATCCCATGCGGGCAGACGCTCGGCCACTTTGGCGAGGGCATTCAGGCGCTCTTGCCATCGTCCATCGCCATCGGGCATCCGCACCACCAAAGCGGTGTCCTGGCTACTTTGCAGGCCCTGGGCACACGCGGCGAGCACCCGCACACCAGCCCAGTGGTCCTTCAGCGGATCCCATCGCAGCAAAATCACGCACCCTGGATTGTCCAAGGGTGCCGGATTCAACCAGGCGGGCGGGGTTGGCTTTTTAAACTGCTTGCGAACCCACTTCCAGCTTCCTAGCATCGACTGGTTCAACCAGCCGGGCATTCTTTCCTTGATCTGGTGGTGGTAGGTCTTGCGGGCCCAGAAATAGGTCTTTTTGGTGATGCCCCGGGGAATATGCGCGCCTTCTTGCCAGATCTCCAATACCTCAGGCGAGCCTCCGGGCCCAACCGGCAGGCGATGGGCGACAAAGCCATCATCCCCGACCTTGGATGCGGCGGTTACTTTCCCTTCCTCACCCAGGGGCATCAAGAGGGTGTGGCCCGAAAAGCCCCCCTCCGACCACGCGTCGCGGGTCAGTGGCGAGGCCGCGAGCAACCCCTGCACCAGGGGAAGGGTCAGGCTCCAGTTCCAGCGCACATCATTGAAAAGGGGGCGGCAAGGCACCATGCCCTGGTCCCAGTGGCTGGCGGTGACAAGCGGCGCCTCGGGCCAGGGATATACCTGGTGGGGTGGGCGGAACTGGATCACAACCGGTTTTTTGCCCAGGTGCCGGGCCCGCAAAATATGGTGGGGCAGGCTGGATTCCGGCTGGTCCAGCTCAGTGGTGCCGGCCACCTTGCGGAGTATCGGGCTCCAATTATTCCACAATGATTGGTGCCATTGGGCAAGCCCTGGCATGGGGCAGGTCGCGACATCTTCGCGGACCGGAGGCACCAGTAAAAGGTGCAGATCGTCGTGAGTTGAGAGACGCCCATCCATGGGCTGAACTCCTTCCATCCTTGAAGGAACGCACATCATGCGGCCTGACCCCCCAAGAGGTCAAGCGCGCAGGCAAGATATGGCTAGGTTGTCTTGGGAATTCAAGACAAGTTCTTGCCAAGGAATGGGCTGAGCTGCTCAAGGGTTTTGCGCAGCTTGGTGAAAGTGGGGAAATCAATGGTCTGCATCCCATCCGAGGCGGCCTTGTCCGGGTTCGGGTGGATTTCCAGCAAAAGCCCATCCGAGCCTGCCGCCAAAGAGGCAAGAGCCATTGGTGGGACGTAGGCGCGCTTCCCGGTCCCGTGACTGGGATCAATCAGTACAGGCAAGTGGCTGGTGGCCTGAAGGGGAGGCACCACCGACAAGTCCAAAGTGTTTCGACTATGGTCATTGAAGGTGCGCACGCCCCTCTCGCACAGAAGCACCTGCTTGTTCCCCCCTGCCAAAATGTATTCGGCAGCCATCAGCCACTCTTCCAGGGTGGCGGACATGCCGCGCTTCAAAAGGACGGGCTTTTTCATTTTGCCCACCCTGCGTAAAAGGGCGTAGTTCTGCATGTTGCGGG
>DKBS01000173.1:12410-12620 GCA_002451275.1 Planctomycetaceae bacterium UBA6894
CGTAGTTCTGCATGTTGCGGGTGCCGATTTGAATAATGTCGGCGCAATCCTCCACAACGTCCGCCTCCTCGGTATCCATCAACTCCGTCACAATCCCGATGCCGGTTTTTGCTCGGACCTTTTTCAAAATCTCTAGCCCTTCGCGACCCATGCCTTGAAACGAATAAGGGCTAGTCCGGGGTTTGAAAGCGCCAGCGCGCAGGAGATGGA
>DKBS01000145.1:0-6424 GCA_002451275.1 Planctomycetaceae bacterium UBA6894
CGGAAAGTAAGGCTTCTCAATAGTGCTAGGCGCCGAAAATCGTTCAATTCGATCTTTTCGCCTTCTCCCCTAGTGAACGAAATGAACGATTCACTGTCAAGCATTATTCTGGCGCCACGACCTATTTCGGCAAAAATCAGGGAAAAACACGAAAACAAAAGCCGCAAAGCCCTGAATGTTTTGATGGGACTTGAACTATTTGATCGAATTCAGCATAGTGTAAAAGCTTATTTGGACGATTTCAGGAGAACCCATGCCCCTGACCCACCATCTATCCCCGGTGCAAGTCGCGGAAATTCTGCGTGTGCATCAATCCACCGTGAAGCGGTGGGTGGATGATGGGACTATCCCAGCCTCGAAAACCCCGGGAGGCCATCGAAAAATCGCGCTGGCAGACCTGTTGCGCCTGGTCCGGGAAAGAAAGCTGCCCAGTGTGAGCGTGGATCTGTCAGTGGTGGAGCGGTACTCGTCGGGACTGGATCTGGCCGCGCAGCCGCTGGACACCTTGCGGTCGAATCTGCGGGACGCGATGTCCGCCAACTACCCCACCCGGGTGCACCAACTGCTGCTGCGTTGCTTTCAAGCGGGAATGACCATCGAGCAGATGGGTGACGACCTGATCCAACCCGTGATGGAAGAGATTGGTAAGGCCTGGGTCTCAGGACAAACCGATGTGGCCCAGGAACATCTGGGAACCTCGTATCTGCATGCCGCGTTGATCGATCTACGCAACCGACTGCTGCCGATCGATGGAATCCCTCGGCCCGTGGCCCTGGGGGCGTGCCCGGAGGGCGATTTTTACAGTTTGGGCAATCTTTTGGTGGAATTGCTTCTTTTGCAAAACGGCTGGCAGGTGATCAATATCGGGCCGAACACCCCGGCCGCCAGCCTTGCCCACATGATGGAACGGCAACAGGCCAAACTGGTGTGGCTGACCTGCTCCTACCTTCAAGATCCCGAACGGTTTGTCAACGAGTGCAATCAACTGCACCACAAGGCTACCGAATTGGGAACCCAGCTCTTTCTGGGCGGGCAGGCCCTGACCACGGAAGTACGGCGGAAGCTTCATTATCACTGGATTGGGGAATCCCTGTCCCAATTCAGCCTGGCTGCCAAACGACTTCTGCCCCTTTCGGGTGCAAATCCGCAGTAGGGCAAAACAGCCAACCCATCCATTTTCCGCAATCCATTCGTGTGAAACAGGTTAGGAACAGATGCGCGCCCCTGATTCCCTGTCTTGATTTGCCCGGTGTCTCCGGGTATCAACCCGCCTCGGAAAGCCGCGGATACTCCGTACCCGGGGCGTACTTATCCAGATATTCAGGCGGGAAGCAGCCATGGACCTTGCCATGGATTCGAACCGGGGCAACCTCACGCGGTTGAGCGCTGGGAGAATCTGTGTTTTTTCATTGGCGAGTTTGCTGCTGCTGTGCGGCTGCAAGTCCTCATCGGGATCGGCCAAACTGGGCGGTTTTGCCGCCGGGCAAGCCGCGCAGATTCGAGAGCAGATCGCCCGCCTGGGACAATCCAGGGATGTGCCTGTGGCTGGCGCCATTGCCGGCGCCGGCAACGAGGCCGAGATTCACGCGATTGCCGCCGAGATCGAGCAGGCTGGGATGCAAGCGCGCGGACAGGAACCGGACGGCAGGCTACCGGCCGGGCCTGCGGGTTCTACACCGCCCCCCCTTTCACTGCCGCCGCCCCCTGCAAGCCTGGGAATGCCCAGCACCGAGAAGCCCAAACAGCCAACCAAGGAAAGCACCGGTGTGGCGAAACTCAACGCGCCGGAAGGCCTGACCATTGGCAGGCCGCTGGCAGGCGGTGTGGTGGTGGCCATGGTCAACGGCCAAGCCATTCTGGAAGAAGAAGTGCGCGTGGCGATGATCCAGGGCGGGTTGGGTGAAGGCCAACCGATGGCCGAGCAGCGCCGACTGGCGCTGGAAACCCTGATCGACCGGGAACTGGTGGTGCAGGATTGCACCCTGCGCCTGAGCAAGAGTCCGCAGGCGCAGAAATTCCTGGACAAGCTGAAGGAACTGGCCGGCAAAGAATTTGAACGGTACCTGAAGCAGATCAAGGGCAAGAACCGGATTGAAAGCGACGAGGAGTTTGAAAAGATCCTTGAGGCGCAGGGGATGCCCCTGGAGCTGATGCGCCGCCAGCAGGAGCGCAACTTTATCGCGATGAATTACCTGCAGCAGCGGGTGATGAGCGCGGTGGACAGGATCGGCCGGGCGGAACTGGAAGAGTACTACCGGACCCGACCGGACGAGTTCAAGGTGCGGGATTCGGTGCGGTGGCGGCACCTTTTCATCGCCAAGGCCCGGCACAACACACCGGAAGAGGCGAAGGGGGAGGCCGAATCGCTGGCGGCCAGGGTGCGGGCCGGCGAGGACTTTGTGGAGCTTTCCCGCAAACACTGCCATGGGGACAGCGCCCTGCGCGGTGGGGAAGGTGTGGGCCGTTTGCGCGGCGAGATCAAACCGGCCGAACTGGAAGATACCCTTTTCAAGATGCGCCCCGGGGAGGTGGGTCCGGTCGTGGAACTGCGCACAGGCTACCATGTCTTCCAACTGGTGGACCGGGAATACGAGGGGCAGAAACCCTTTGACGAAAAGGTGCAGAAGCAGATCAAGGCGCGCCTGCGGGAGGAAGCCTCCCAGCGGGAAATGAAGGCGGTGGTGACTGAACTGAAGCGGAGCGCGGTGATCGAGTACATGGAACGCTGAGCCAGTGAACCTCCCGCCCCCTCCAAGCGTGATAGAATAGGTTAGAGTCGTGCCAAACCGATCACCCACTCCGAGGGTTCAGCCCATGTCCGGCGTCGTGAATCAAGAATCGAGTAATCCCGCATGGCGGGCGATTGAAAACACCGGCGAATTCGCCGGCAACCCCGCCAATGCGATGACCATGACGGGCACGGTGGGCAAAACCGGCGTGCTGCTGGGCCTTTTGCTGGCCTCGGGCCTTATCTCCTTCGGTTATGCCACTGATTTGATCACGGAAGGCGGTAACCTGCCCGTGGGTCTGGTTGCCGGCGGGATCATCGGGGCATTGTTGGCCGGCCTGGTGCTGGCATTCAAGCCGTCGCTTGCGCCGTTTTTGGCTCCCGTTTACGCCGGGCTGGAAGGAATGGCCCTGGGCGCGATTACCGCGGTGGTGGAAAAGTTCAAACCGGGCATCGGTGTGGAAGCCATCACGCTGACGGCTGGCATTTTGGGTGGGATGCTGTTCCTGTACTACAACGGCGCGCTTCGGGCGACGCCGTTTTTGACCAAGGCAATCGGCGCCTCGATGTTGGCCATTCTGGTGGCCTATCTGGCGACCTGGATCGGGCGGATGTTCGGCTATGAGATCCCCTACATCCACGGCAACGGGATCATTGGTATTGGCTTCTCCCTGTTTGTGGTGGGGGTGGCCTCTTTCTCCTTTATCCTTGATTTTGCCCAGATTGAGCGGCATGTCTATGAGCAATCGCCCAAATACATGGAGTGGTACTGCGGGTACTGCCTGATGGTGACCGTGGTGTGGCTGTACATGGAACTGGTGAAGCTGCTGATGAAGCTGAACTCACGCGACTGACCCGCGTTCCAACTGAAACTACAGACAGCCCCGGGGAGAGATCCCCGGGGTTGTCTGTTTGGTGGAGGAGTCGTTCACCGCCAAGGCGCGAAGCGAGAAAAAGCAAAAGGAATCATTCGTCAAGTCGAGAGCTTGAGCCCCTCGAATTCGGTGCCCCTGCTGAAAACGCGGACCAGGGGAGTGGTCATGATGGTGGTGGTGACAGCCATGATGACCAGCATGGTGAACATGCTGTCGGGCAGCACGCCGAGTTCCATGCCAACATTGATGACAATGAGCTCCATGAGGGCGCGGGTGTTCATGAGAACGCCAATGATGTTTGCCTCGCGCCAGGAAAAACCCGATGCGCGGGCGGCGATGAGGCAGCCGCCCCATTTTCCGGCCACGGCGGCAAAAAGCACAACCACGGCAACCAAGGCCGGAGTGAGGCTGTCGAGTGTGCCGATCCGCGTGCGCAGTCCGGTGGAGGCAAAGAAAATGGGCAAGAAAAAGGCTGTGACAAAGAGGCGCAGATTTTTCTGCAATGCCTCGGCCAACTGACGCTCACCGGACAGGATGGCACCGGTGAGAAACGCGCCAAAAATGGCAAAGATGCCGATCCAGCTTGTGGCGGCCGAGGCGGAAAAGATGGCAACAAGCAACACCCCCAGCAATGCCAGGCTGGGTTGGCCGTTGTTTTGCCCAAGCAGCCAACAAGTGAGCCTGACCAGAAAGGGGCGCACCACCCAGACCATGCATGCCAGGAAAGCCAAGGACCAGGCGGCCATGGTGAGCAGGGCTGCCGGGGAGTAGGATCCCCCCTCCAGTTGGGCATGCGCAAATCCGGCCACAGCGGCCAGCAATATCCATCCCGAGGCATCATCGATGGCGGCGGCAGTGATGGTGATGGCCGCCAAACGGGTGCGGGCCACACCCCACTCGACCAGCAGGCGCCCCAGGATGGGTAGCGCCGTGATGGACATGGCCACCCCCATGAAAAGGCTGAACGTGAAAACCGATGGCGGCTTTTCCATCACCCCGGTCAACGGGGCATGCACCAACCACCCCAGACCGAGCCCCAAGGTGAACGGCAGCGCCATGCCTGTCAGCGAGATGGCCGCAGTGCCGACACCGGTCGACTTGAGGTGCGAGAAATCAAACTCAAGACCAATGAGGAAGAGCAGC
The DNA here is from genome assembly GCA_002451275.1 of Planctomycetaceae bacterium UBA6894. Classification (GTDB taxonomy): domain Bacteria; phylum Planctomycetota; class Planctomycetia; order Gemmatales; family Gemmataceae; genus UBA6894. Next base: position 4,747 of record DKBS01000145.1, read on the forward strand.
AGGACCAGGCCAATCTGGCTAAGCACCTTGATGAGCAGGGGCAAGGTTCCACCAGGAAGCCCCTCGACCGAGGGATTGGTGAACGAGGCGAAAGCCTGCGGCCAGAGTGCCGCGAGGCAGGATGGGCCGAAGAGGATGCCGGCCATGATCTCCCCTACCACCCCGGGCTGGCCCAGGCGCACTGCCGCCCAAGCGCCCAGCCGGGCGATGCAGACGATGAAGGCCAGCAGTGGCAACAGGTGCAGCAGGAGCACCTCGATATCGATCTTGCTTTGAGCCATGGGGATTCAAATCCAGGGGCTTTCGGGTGGTTCGTGGGGCACCCCCGCCTGACGGAGCAACTCATTGAGCTGATCGAGCCGGCCAGCATCGAGATGGCCGAGCTGGCGTTGGTGCATTTCCTTCAAGGGTTTGGCCAGGGCGGCCAGCAAGTCGAGGCCGGCCAGGGTGATGAACACCTCGACGACCCGACGGCTCACCGAGGACCTCGCCCGCAAGATAAGCCCCTTGTTCTCGAGGCCATCGAGCAGGCGGGTGATGTCGGGAGCGTGGGAGATGAGGCGGCGGGCAATCTGCAGGGTTTGCAGGGGCTCGGGCTGACGGGCTTTCAACAAACGCAGCGTGTTGTACTGCTGACTGGTGATTGAGTGGGCCTTGAACACCTCGTCCTCGAGCATGCAGAGGCGCTCGTGGAGACGCCAGATGCGGAGGTAGGCTTCCTGCTCGGCGGAATCGAAGCGCCGGGACAGAGAGTGTTTTCTGCTGGCCATGGCGAAATACTAGCACCGGGAACAGATGTTCGCCAGAGAGTTGTTTCAACGATCTTTTGGGGCCGATACCACCGGCCCGGTCCATTCGTCCCAGCAGGTGACGAGGTCCTCGACGAATTTGCTGCGGGGCAGGACGAGGTCGCAGCCGGCCTCACGGGCAGCGCGCAGGGCCTGGGCCTCAACATGGGAACCGAAGCCCACCACCCTGGGCCGGTTGGGGGAGGCGCTTACGGCGGCCACCAGTCGGGGCAAGTCGGCAGGGACGAGGTGGATATCCACCAGAACCAGCCGGGTGGAAGGGTCGGCGGACAGGGTGATGGCGCGGTCGGCGTCGCGCGCCTGGAGCGCCTTGTGGCCGGCAACCCGGGCCCGCCCCTCGATGCGGCTGAAGAAAATCAGGTCATCGTTGAGGACCACGACCCGTGACGCAGGATTTCCTGAAGCATTTTCCACGGCAAAATCCCGGTGTTTCCCCTGTTCGGCCCAGCCTGGACCCTTGATAATCGTAGCAATGGCTCAAGAAAAGCGTGAGGAACGGGGATCGTGATCAAGGCCTGGAGTTTATTGCTGGTGGCCATCCTTTTCGAGGTGGTGGGAACGACCGCCCTGAAACGGACAGAAGGATTCACCAAGGCTGTACCCAGCCTGATCATGGTTTTGTGCTACATCGCGGCGATTTACTTTTTGAGTTTGACGGTGAAGATGATCCCCACCAGCGTGGCGTACGCAGTTTGGTCGGGCCTGGGGCTGGTGCTGATCGCCCTGGCTGGGTTTTGGCTGAATGGCGAAAAATTCTCGTGGGGTTTGGTGGCCGGGATCGGGTTGATACTGGCCGGCATTGTGGTGCTGAACCTTGCCACCCAGGTTCGCCACTGAAACGGTCGTCAAAAAAAAGGAATCGGGGGGAG
>DKBS01000145.1:6671-7351 GCA_002451275.1 Planctomycetaceae bacterium UBA6894
AAAAAAAAGGAATCGGGGCGAGCCCTTGAGGGCTCGCCCCGATTCCTTTTTGCGTGAAGGGATCAGGCGGCCAGGCGCAGGCCCATGGGACGTTTGGTGTATCGCTCGTCGCTGCCGACCCACCAGGTGGTGACGAGGGCGCCGCCTGCAAGGGCCCAGCCGAGCACGGCTGAATCCACATGGCGCTCGTGACGGACCTGATCGTAGGGCTCGGCCGGCGTATTTTGCGCGGCCAAGGCGTTGTCGATCGCTGAGAATCGGCCGACACTCTCCTGGGCACCGGTTTCGACCAGGCTGCAGAAGAGACTGTCCACGACCGCCTCGGAAGAGCGCGGGGTGATTTCGGTCACCAGTCCGATGCCGGTATGTGTGCTGACCTCCACGGGAGCCTGTGCTACCGGAGCGGGTGCCACCAGGGTGGCATCTTCCATCAGGTGTTCGGTGAGGGGCATGCCGCTGAGGGGGCGGAGCATGAGAGGGGCGGGATTGACGCGCCCTTCGAGGCCTTCCAAACCGGGGCGCACCGAGGCACCGACCAGACCGGAAGTGGCCCCCTCGAGTGTGCGCGAGGCAACGAAACCCATCCAGCCAAGGCTTTTGATGATCCAGTGGCGCATGGCACACTCCCCCAGGGCAAAACATTCCCCTGCAGGAAAAATCGTCTGTTTCGGCAGGCAAAT
>DKBS01000145.1:7625-12207 GCA_002451275.1 Planctomycetaceae bacterium UBA6894
AATCGTCTGTTTCGGCAGGCAAACTTGAGAAATTCAGCCTTACAGACCGAAAAGCCGGAATATTGGTCAGATTTGGGCCGCACGGAAGGAGGATCCTTCGCAGTTTGTGTATTTTCATCAAGGTGAGGCACACAGAACCGGACCGGACAGACACCATGCAGCAAAAGTTTTTGGGCAATTCGGACCTGGCAATCACCCCGATGGGGTTTGGCGCTTGGGCTATTGGCGGGGGAGGCTGGGCGTTTGCCTGGGGCCCCCAGGACGACGCCGACTCGATCGCCACAATCCACGAAGCGATGGACCTGGGCATCAACTGGATCGACACGGCACCGGTGTACGGTTTGGGGCATTCGGAAGAGGTGGTGGGCAAGGCCCTGAAGGGTTTGGCCAAAAAACCCCTAGTGTTTACCAAGTGCGCGCGCGTGTGGGACGCCCAGCGGCAGATAGGCAAATGCCTGAAAGCCGCCAGCATTCGCTCGGAGTGTGAGTCGAGCCTAAAGCGTTTGGGCGTGGAGGTGATCGACCTGTACCAGATCCACTGGCCGGAGCCACCCGAGGACATTGACGAGGGCTGGGAAACCCTGGTGAAGCTTAAAGCGGAGGGGAAGGTGCGCTGGATCGGGGTTTCGAATTTCAGCGCCCAGCAGATGGAACAAGTGAGCCGTTTCGGGCCGATCACCTCGCTGCAGCCGCCGTATTCGATGGTGCGGCGGGAGATTGAAGCGGAAATCCTGCCCTACTGCGAGCGTCACACCATAGGCGTGCTGGCCTATTCACCCATGCAATCCGGGCTGCTGACCGGCACATGGACCAATCAAAGGCTGGCGGCCCTGCCCGAGGATGACTGGCGGCGGGACAAGAACAAGCATTTCCAGGAACCATTGTTCAGCCGGAACCTGCGGTTGGTGGAACTGCTGACCATTTTGGGCCAACCGCACGGAAAATCCCCCGGCGAGGTGGCCATTGCCTGGACGCTGCGCAGCCCTGTGGTGTCGGGCGCGATTGTGGGCGCCCGCAAGCCGGGCCAACTGAAAGCCCTGGTCGGTGCCGCCGAATGGCGGCTGACCGACCTTGAATGTCAGCAAATTGAGGCTTTTTTGCGGGCGAACCCCGAATAAGCCTCAGGATTCGGCCTGGATGGAGGCGTTGAGCACCTTGGTGACGCGGTCGTGGCATTCATCGAGGTGGGCTCGGACGGTGTCGTCCTTGGCGATCTGCGGGCTGGCCAACGCGTCGGCCAGTTTCTGACCGATTTCTTTCAGGTGCAGGCGAGCCAGGCTGCGCGCATCGGGCGGCATGGAACGGCCGCCCCTGCCCAGCGCCAGATTGGACAGCACCTGCAGGTATTCGCGCTGCAGGTTGCGGCGGATATCGGACGGGGTCTTGCCCTTGCCATCCTTCGTGGGAAGGTCGCCCCACACGCCATCGGACAGGGCCCGGAAAACCTCGGCCATGCGCAAGGGATTCGTTTGCGGATCAACCTTGGTGGCTGAATCCTGCAGGCGGGCAAGCACCTGGGCGCTGGTGAGCTGGTAGAGAGCCACCCGCTGGATGTTGAGAATGCGGGCGTGCAACGGGTAGTCCACCCCGGACTTGACCGCGAATTCGTTGCCCCAGTGGTACCATCGGTCGGCACCCAGCTTGCGCAACAGGGCCGGATCGAACCGGAAGGCTTGGTCGGACAGGATCTTCTCCTGCAGGAACCTGAGAGCCTCGCGCTGCTTGGCGAATTCGACCGGCACCATGGGATCCCGGGCGTTGGGGTCTTCCCGGTGATCGCGGTGGTAGTATTCGCCGCCGACAAAGCTGGCGGCGAGGAAAGCGCCGTTTCCGTATTGGTTGAGCAGCATGGAAAAGGCCTGACGCACCCTTTGGTAGCCGTCGCCCGGCGCGGAGGCCTTGGCCGCCAGCTCCTTGAACAACTGCTCGGCCATGGACATGCGATCCTGTGCGAAGCGCAATGGGTCGGCACCCAGGTCCCACAGGTTCACCTTGGGGTCGCTGTTGGAGAGGTCTTCATCGGTGGCGTAGTCGATGCCCAGCTTGGAAGCCTGGCGGGCAATCTCGCGCAAGGCGGCCTGCTCGCCCTCGGTGCCGCCCACGAGCGGGCGGTAGGCGTATTCGATGGCCAGGTAATCGTACGGCCCGAGGGTGGTGGTGAAGTAATCGCCCTGTTTGACACCCTTGGGGGCGATGTTGATGGGGGAGTAATCCATAACGGAGGCCACCAGCCCCTGTTTGCGGGTGATGGAAGTGTCGTGCAACTGCTCGTTTTTGAGCATGGCGCTGGCCTTGAAGTTGTGGCGGAGGCCGAGGGTGTGGCCCACCTCGTGCATGACGGTTTCCTTGATGGCTTGCTGGAGCAACTCGTCGGGGACCTTGTCGCCGGGGAGAATCTGACCGGCGGCGGCAAGGGAAAGCGCGCCCAGCCCCAGTTCCTGCTTCATGTGCGAGGTGCACTGGCAAAGGCCGTGGCGGGCGGCGAGATGAACCAACCGCTGCTGGGCGGAATCATTCCAACCCGGGCCATTTGCCATGGGGGCCTCGGCCGCGTGGGGCAAACGATTCAGGTTTTGGCCCTGTCGCAGCGCCTGGATGGAGCTGGCAGGAGCTGAGCCGGCGATCTGGTATTCCTGGCGCCAGAAGCGGACCATGCTGGCATCGAAGATGATGTCGGCGTCGAGGATCTCGCCGGTGAGCGGGTTGGCGCGTGAGGGGCCCATGGCGTAGCCCTGGTCGGTGGTGATCCACCGGAAGGTGTTGTAGTTGATGTCCTCGGGGTCGAACTCCTCGCTTTCCTGCTGGCGGACCTCGATGGCATCGCGGAAGCCGACCTTCTCAAACGCCTTGTTCCACTCAAGGATGCCCTCGCGCACGCTGGCGCGGTATTCCTCGGGCACGGAGCGCTCGATCCAGAAGATGATCTTCTTCTTGGGGGCTGAAAGCTTGCCGGGGTTTTTGGGATCGAAGGGTTCGGCCCGCTCCAGGCGCCAGCGGTTGGCATAGCGCACGAAGGAGGAGTCGGTGGAGTCGCTGGAAAAATCCTTCACCACGGTAAGGAAATGGCCGACACGGTCATCGGCCACGCGCGGCTGGTAGCCGCTTTCGGGCAGGGGTGTCAGACCGTAGTGGATGACTACGGTGTTGCCGCGACGATCGATTACCGAATCATCGGTGGAGCGACCGGTGTAGGTGGCCATGACCTCGAGCTCGATATTGCGCGGGAACACCTTGATTTTCGACCAGTTGCTGCGGCCCGGATCAAACTGCCCGAGTCCAGCCTGGGCCAGGTCGGTCATGAAGATGTCGTTCAGGCTGATGAGGACCGACTGACGGCCCGGGTGGATGCTGAGGATCTTGATGGCCAGCAGGATGGAATCGGTGTAGGTGGTGGCGACAGCGAGGGCGGCGGGGGAACCCGGCTTGGCCTGGAAGCGCACATTGCGGCGCACCAGATGAACCTTGTCGCCCACGCGGTGGAAATAGACCACCCACTGCTCATCAAAATTGAGGGTGTGGCCGCCCAACCCGGCGCCCCGGGAGATGGCCACCGGAAGCAGCATGGGCTTGTCGAATTGATCGGGGCGAATTTCCGCCAGCAGACGGTCATCCTTGAGGTGGAGCCGGAAAAGGCCCTCGCTCTCCTTGGCCCCTTTGGTGAGGGTGTCGAAATCCTCGAATTTCTTGGCCTCGGCAGGGGCTTCCTTTTCCTTGTCTTTGGCAGGACCGGATTGGGCCAGGGAGACGCCAGCCCAACAGAAGAGCAAGAAGAAGGAACGAAGGACCGGGGAAAGCCGCATTGCCTTGAACCTCAAGGGGGAGATTGATCCCGTTCAGGCTAGCCAGAATCTGACAGATAGGCAATCTGGCGAAATTAATCCAATGGCAACGAATGTACCGCCTGCAGGGCAAACGAATTGCCCGGACGGCACAACCCAACCCCAAAGCGTTGCCGGATGGAACAGGAAGGACAGGCGGGAGCACCCCAGCCGGTTGGAAGGCCGATGAAGAACTGAGTATCCAACGCGTTCGGCAGGAGGCCGCCGCCCCATGTTTCCAGTCAATCGTCGGGGTTTGTTGAAAACGGTCGCAGCGGGTGTGCCCCTGGTTTTTGCCAAACCGGCGGAAGCCCGGGTAAGCCGCGCGGGCAACGTGCGGGGCATTTTGACAGGGGCCAAGGCCCTGGTGGACAGCCTGGAGGCGGAAGGGGTGGGATGCGTTTACGGCATCCCCGGGGCCCAGGCCAACGAGTTTTGGGACACGATGAAGCAGAAGGGGATGCCTTATCTCCTGTGCACCCATGAATTTGCCGCGGCGACAATGGCGGACGGGTACGCCCGCAGCACCGGCATGCCGGGTGTGCTGGCGGTGGTCCCTGGTCCGGGGGCGACGAACGCCTGCACCGGGCTGGGAGAGGCCCTGCTGGACAGCGTGCCCCTGGTGGCGCTGGTGGGGGACGTGGCCCGCGGGGACAAATACCGGCCTTTTCAGGTACACGAAATCCCCGTCCACCTGGTGCTGGAAGGGGTGTGCAAAAAGGTGCTCCGCATCACCTGCGTGGAGGAGATTCCGCATGTGATCC
>DKBS01000169.1:0-266 GCA_002451275.1 Planctomycetaceae bacterium UBA6894
GGGAAAACCCTGCCAGCCAGACCTTCTCCTTGCCCGGATCCGGCGTGATGTCCACCCGCGCGAAACCCACCCGCAAGCCCCCGGCTGGGCTACTTTCCGAACTCCGGCGCGCCGCCGCCGGGGTCTCCGTCACCACCCACAGGGTGAGGCCCCCCAGAAGCAGCACCGCCATCCATGCAAGCCTCAGTCCCATCCCATCCCCCCGCTTCGGGCAATCCAAATACCCTGTATCCCGGTGCGTTCCAAGTGGCCCCATCCTACCCGCC
>DKBS01000169.1:585-2292 GCA_002451275.1 Planctomycetaceae bacterium UBA6894
CGCCCCGCCCTACCATTCGATCTCATGGCTTTCCCGATCTGCTCCGCCGTCCGCAGGACCGAACTCCGGCCAGGCTTTGCGGCGTTTGGGCACAGGACCGCACCGACCCACCCTGAAATCCTTGGGAAACAAACCTTTCGGCACCGGCAGGCCCTTCCACCGGGCCTCGCGTAACCGCTTGGGATCCCGTAACAGCCACGTCGCCTCGCCCTCGGTCAGACCCAGGCGCATCAGGCAGGTGTAACCCAGTTTCTTCCTCAGGAAATTCAGCTCCTGACCGATCGCGGTGCGTGACTCGCCAGAAAAGGTGCGTGGCCGGTAGTGCTCCCACGGCCCCAGCCAGCGCCGGGCCCGGTGGTCGAACCGGTAGCCCCGGCGGACCATTTCCCGGCGCAAGCTGGAGGCGGTCTGGATGGTCGGCAACCCGTAGAGGATCTCGGTCACGGAAGCTTTCGGGTTTTTGCGCAAATAACGCCGGACGAACCGCATGTCGTCCTCGGAGATGACCGGCTTCGGGCCCTGCAGCAGGGTGGTCTCCACCGGGAACCCCCTTTCCTCCCGGAAACGCTGCATCGTGAGCTCCACCGTTGATTCGCCCACCCCGAACCGTTCGGCCGCCTCCCTAGACGCCCCACCCTCCCAGCGAAACTGCAAGATCTCCAGACGCTCCCACACCGTCAAATGCCGCATCTTCCACCCCCCTCTTTTGGCTAAACCCCTGTGCCCACCTCTCCGGGCCACCTGTTTTGCTGACCAAAACCAGTCAAAAACCGTCAGGCAATTCCCGCTTCACACTTAGATAGATTAATAAAACTAAAAGCCTTTTTGTGATTGGATTTGCCAATGATTAGTGTCTCTCATCATTTATTAATGTTAAAATGTTTTTATCGGATCACACTTTTGCAAGAGTGATATTTTAATTTTTTATGATGCCAAGACTTTATCTGTAACTGCTTCTTCTATAGCCAAAGCCCCTTGCGGAGACACTCATGGATTGGCAGAACGATTGTCAAAATCAGGTCGAGCCCACCCTCGACACGCCTGCAGACCCCTCGCCTGCCATACCCGAATCGAGGAACCGATCCTTCGGCCCGGTCGAAAGGCGCTACGGCCCACGGCATCGCCAACCCAAGTGGCCGCTGCGTCTGGAGCTCCGGCCCTATCCCGCCGAAGGGCTGGAAAGACTCCACCAGGTGCTTTCCACCACCCGGAAGGGATGTCCCAAGGCCCTGAAAACCACGCTGGACCAGCGGCTGCGCGTGGAGATCCTGGCCCTGGACCGCCTCCACCTGCTCGACCCCCTGGTCCGTTTCGCCTCGGTTGCCCACCGGAGCTGCCACCGGGGCATTTACTTCTTCCTGGGCGGTTCTGCCCCCTGCTCGGCGGTCGTCCACCGGTTGGGTTTGTCACCGGTCAACCCCATCGTCCACGGGTTGCCCTTCGAGCGGTTCGTCCAGCCCGACTCGGGCTCCGGGGATGGCATCATCCGCTGGCTGGTCCTCTCCTCCAGGACCCGGGAGTACAAGGACGGCATGAACCTCCAGGCCCCGGAAACCCTGAATGAGCCCGGGCACAAGGCCCCCCGATCCAAGGAATTCAGGATAAACGACAAGAAACTGATGACCAAATCCCACAAAGACCCCTTGGCCAAGGGCCTCTACGGAAAGGGTCAGGACCACCTGCGGGCGATCCTGATCCCTGAGGCGG
>DKBS01000169.1:2642-3564 GCA_002451275.1 Planctomycetaceae bacterium UBA6894
GATCTCGACCGCCGCCTCCAGATACCGCCGGGATTCCGCAAGGAGCTGCCCCAGGCCCTGCGGGAGTACCGCGATTGGCCCGAGTTGACCCGCGAGCCCAGGCGGGCGGAGCAGATCGCCACCTTCCTCGCGACCCGCAGCCTGGGTGACCGCTGGGAGGCCATTTGGCCGCGCGCCCGGGAACTGGCGCTGGCGGTGCTCGATGGCCCATCCCCCCTGCCCAGGGGACTGGTGCCGCTGCTGGCCCCGGTCGCCTCGGGACTACCCCTTTTCGAGGAGGACTGCATGGCGGTCCTCGTTGTCGCCAGGGGGATGACGCCGCTGGAGGCCCTCGCCAAGCTGCGCCAGCTCGCCACGATGGGGCCAACCCGGGAGCCGGCATGCCCGCTGGATGCGCTGATGGCGCTCCTGGCCCCGCTCGCCCCGTCCAAGGCCGGCGCCCTGTCGGTCGCCTGGTACCACCCCCTCTGGTTCCGCCGCAACGGCCCGCCCTTCGAAACCTGTGTCCCCGACCCGCTGATAGCCAGGGGGCTTGCCAAGAGAAAATGCCCGCCGTGGCAACCCTACCTCAAGAGGGAGTTGCCCAAGCCCAGCCGCCGTTGAGCCTGGAACCGGGCGCGCCCCAACCCACCCGGACCCTGTTCATATTTTTTGGAATCCTCAATGTGTTTATTTTGCCGGGTCCCAGCGCCCGGTCGCCCCGGGAGTCCCGTCATGCTGTTGGTCCATGCCCTGGTACCGTCCCTCGGAGGGCCCGGGGAATCCCGGGAATACCTCCTCGGCCTGGCCGAGTCCTCCGGTCCGGCCCTCGATGCCGCCGCGCGCGCACGCGTGGAGTCCGACCTTGCAGACTTTGAACGGCTGGGCCACGGGGGCACGCTGGCGCGGTTGGCCCGGCTGGCGCAGCGCCTCGGCCAGCGCG
>DKBS01000100.1 GCA_002451275.1 Planctomycetaceae bacterium UBA6894
TTGCCCGCCATTTTTTTTATTTCACAGTCTTGCCATTTATCCTTTTCTTGGAAACCGCAGAAGCCTTGTCCAGAACCTTCCTTCTTTCCTGGCCTTTTTTGAATGCAAAGGGCAACCAGATCCCGGCATAGCCCAGCGCTGCCAAAAAACCCACGCCGGAACCTGCCATTTGGCTACGCTGTTCCACCGTGGCACCAGCAACCGGGTGCGTGCCGATGTAAATGATCATTCCAATCCCGAGAGCAACGACAACAACCGTCCAAACCGCTGTCGCGATGAACATATTTTTCAGACTCATGACAATCACTCCAGTATCAATACTTCAAGGCAAAACCAAAAGCTCATCGGTGCCGGCAGGATGGCGGTCACTGGCCGCAACCTGCCGTGAGCCCTGCCGCTGGAAGCCGCATTTGGCCAAAACCCGCAGTGAAGCCCGGTTGGTCACCGCCACGGTGGCGTGCAAGGGTCGGCAATCTATTTCCACCAGCAAAAGCCGCAATGCGGCTGTAGCTATCCCCTGCCCCCAACGGTCGGGGGAAATCCAATACGCGACATGGGTTTGCCCATCCCTTGGGAACGCTACGACACAACCAACCTTTTCTCCCCCGACTAACACCACTTTGGCGACCACGGAAGGATCTTGGCAAACTTGACCCCAATGGATGAAAAAATCCTCCCGGACACGCGGAATTGTCGATGCCATCCGGTTCGATTCCGGATCAAGCTGCAGTTGGAACATCCATTCAAGGTCCTCTGGAACAACCCGTCGAACGGCAACATCTGGTTCCATTTTCACTCCCCCGCCACCCTCCTGCCCGGCAGCCGGTAATCCAGCGGCGGCTTCTGGTCTTTTTCCATCAGCGGGGTGTACGGCTTGCCATCCTTCCGGCGCGCCTGCTCCCCCTTGGCTGCCTCGATCAGTTGCGGGTTGGTCATCAGGTCCACCGCTGTCGCGGCCAGGGTGCGGGCGGCCAGGCCCATGCCCTTTTTGGCGATTGTCGTCCCGCCGCAGGCCACCGCCTGCCATGAGTGCCCGGGCGTACCAGGAACCCAGGTCGCCGCGTAAAATCCCGTAGTCGGCACCACCCACGACACATCCCCCACATCGGTGGAACCGTTGGTCACCTTGCCCGACTGGTCGTTCACCTCACGGATCGATTCGGTCGGCGGCGCCTTCTCCCCAAACGATTCGCGCAACCGCGCGGCGAATGCCTCTTCGCCCGCGTCATACGCCAGGTCATTCAGCGCCTGCAGGTTCTCCCGGGTCACGCGCGCCAGCGTGTCGTTGGGCAGGATCTCCAGCGTGCCCCCCAGCGGCACTACCTCCAGCCGGGTCTCCGTCGCCAGCGCCCCGGCCTCCGCGCACTTCTTCAACCGTGGCCAAAGCTGCGCCACCACCTCCGATTTCGGATGGCGCACATAGAAGAATCCCTCGGTGAACTCCGGCACCACATTCGCCGCGCCGCCACCCGCGGTGATCGTGTGGTGCAGCCGGGTGCCCTCGGGCGTGTGTTCCCGCAGCAGTTCCACCGCGTGCATGGTGAGCAGCAGCGCGTCCAGCGCGCTGCGTCCCTTCTCGGGCGATCCCGCCGCATGCGCCGCCTTGCCATGGAAGCGGAACTTCACCGCGATGCGCGCCAGGCACGAGGCGTCGCCCGCCGCATTGCGGCTGCCCGGGTGCCAGTGCAGCGCCGCGTCCACATCGTTGAACAGCCCCTCCCGCACCATGAACGCCTTCGCGGCGCCCCCCTCCTCGGCGGGACATCCGTAAAAGCGCACCGTCCCCTTCAGTTGGCCCGCCTTGATCAGGTCATGCACCGCCATCGCCGCCGTCGCGCCGGCCACACCGAACAGGTGGTGCCCGCAGGCCTGCCCGTACCCGTTGCCCGCCGCCCGCGGCTTGCGGAACGGCTCCGCCTCCTGCGACAGCTCCGGCAGCGCGTCGTATTCACCCAGGATGGCGATCACCGGCTTGCCCGCACCCGCCTCCGCCACCAGCGCGGTGGGAATGCCCGCCACGCCACGCTTCACGCGAAACCCGTCAGCCTCCAGCGCCCCGGCCAAGAGCGCGCTCGACTCCTTTTCCAGATAACCCGGCTCGGCAAATTCCCATATTTTCCGGGCCATGGCCCACGCCGGCTCCAGCCGGCCGGCGGCGGCCTGCACCGCCGCGGCCTTCAGGCCGGCAGGCGGGGTGGGGTCGGCCGCCAGGGACAGCCACAGCAGGGCGGAACAGGTCATCACGGGTTGGACTCCTTCAGGGTTTGCCGGACAGGTTCACCCGGGTTCAGCCCCAGCGTGGACAGGATCGTCCAGGCGTACAGCCGGTGGCCGAAGTCATTCGGATGGTTCAGGCCGTTGCCGGTCAGGTCCAGGTCCCGTTGGTTGCCCAGGTGAGCCTGCCACACCGCCGTCACATCCGCCAGCGCCACGCCCGGTCCAGTCAGCGATTTCAACTGGTCACGGTACAGGTTGAACATTTCCCGGGGCGTGTGGATCCATTCCTGGTTGCCCAGCATCGGGCTCACCAGAATGACCTCCGCCTCGGGCAGATCGGTTCGAATTTTCCCCACCAGCTCGGCGGTGCGCTCCCGGAACCACTTGGGATCCTTGCGCCCCACATCGTTCATGCCGTAGGCCACAATCACCAGATCCGGCCTGCAAGCTGATAATTTCGGCCAATCCGACACGCCAAACGCGATGCTGGTTCCCGAGATGGCGAAGTTGACCAGCCGCACCTCGCTGCCGGTCAGTCGCTGAAGGTTGGCCGCCACCAGGTCCGGATAGCCCGGCTGGTTGGGCTCGGCCCGGGCCAGGGCGCTCGCATCCAACCCTGTCGAGATGCTGTCACCGCTGACGGCGATCTTCAAAAACTTCTTCCCCTTCACCAGCGATGCCGTCTTTGGCAGTTGGTCGAGTGCGGAAGGTGGTTTCTCACCCGGCCAACCCTGGCTGGTGGTGTAGCTCACCTCCACCTGATGGTCATGGAACCACCGGCCCGGCCCGTACAGCATGGCCTGATCTGGATGCCCCGCCCGGCTCGGATACGAGTTGGGCGAACCCTTGGGCGGATAAAGCTGCGCCAGCTTCAAGCCCTCCACCGGCTTGGCGCTAAAAACCAGCCGGCCCGCCGCTGCGTCTACTGTAAAGTCGGCACCTTCCCGGTAAACCCGCTCGCGGTTGGCCGACCTTACCTCCAGCACCTTCTCAGGCTTGCGCGACAAGCGCGCGATGAACGGTCCGCCTTCCATCTCTTCCAGAACGGCGCTCGATTCCCGTTCCACCGTTGGGCTGAGCCATGGCGGAGCCCCCAGCACGGAAGGATTTTCAGGGTAGGCGGGTGTCAGGAATATGCCGACGAGCAAGGAGGCGAGCATGGTGCGTTCCGGATTCGGGCGGGTCATCGGGCCATTCGCCGATGATACCCCGGAATCGGAGCCGGACCATATTTTTCAGGTTGGCAGGGGCCTCAGCGCCAGGCGGTGCCGGCGGTGGCGTACAAGACATTCGCGCGGATGGTCGGCACATAACGCATACCTCCGCGCACATCCACAGGCTTGTCCACAAAACTTTCCAAGTCCAGGGGCGGAACCGGAACCACATAACCCAACAGTTTGCCGTTGCTTTCCAGCAGGTACATCAAGCGGTTGTCCAGGTTGCGCCCGCTGCGCCGCAGGACGCCCGTACCACCTGTGGGCCCCAGGGAGCCCGACCCGGAGGGTATCGTGCCCGGGGCAGAGGCGGCGGGCACGGCAGAGGTGGCCGATGCGGTAGTGCCCGGTGTGATCACCTGACCCGGCGCTGTCCCCGCGCTCACCGTGCTGCCTTGGGGCACGAAAGGCTGCGCCAGCCGGATATTCGAGGCGTTCTGTGCCGGCACGGGCACCGGAACAATGGCCCCGGGAACGGAAGCCACCGGTCCATACGGTTGCTGGTAGTAATTAGGCGAATACGCCCGGATGTACGGCCGGTCCGGATACGGTAACGGGGTGCCGGGAACAGTTATCACCTCCCGCAAGCGCAGGGCACGGTTGGAGGCCTGCGCTGCCAGTTCGGGTTGGGTGGACGCGAAATCCTGCGCCAGTTGCGTGTAAAGGCGGATCGCCTCCGGGTAGTTGCGCGACAGTTCCGTGGCGTAGGCCTCGTTCCAGCGGGCGGCCGGGTCATAAAGCTGCTGCCCGCATAAGTTACTGGGCATCCCCACGCTGCCAGCTACAGGAGCCCCCACCTCGGGCACGCCGGCAGGCGGTGTGGTGGCATTGACGAGCGCGGCCGCGCCGGGGGTGATCGGGGCCACGTTGCCAACTGCCGGATTGCTCGGCACGAATGGCGGGGCCACATTCGTCGGCGCCGTGCTGGTGATCACAGCGGGGCTGCCTGCTGGCTTGGCTACCGCGTCTTTGGGTATGTACCGTCGCTCGGCCTCGGGTGGTTCCACCGGAATCCAGCGCGCCTCACCCTCGCCGGTAGGTTCACCCACCGCCCGGACCTGAGTACCAAACACCAGGGCCGCTCCCTCCACACTGGGGCGCACCGAGGGATCCACGGAACTGCCCACCAGCGCGGGCACACGCGTTCCGGGCGGGGCCACCACCACCCAATTGGGCTGGCCCGGGGCCACTTGCTTCAAATGTTTCGCCTGCACCCAACTGAAGGACCCCCGCGGCGGCCGGATTGCCAACCAGTTGTCGGGCCGTTCCTCCATCACCACCACCGGTTCACCCATGCGCAAGCGATTGGTGGTGTAAATCTTCGCGTCAGCCGATGGGCTGGCTTTCACATCGGCGGTGGGTTGGGTGATGACCGTGCTGTAAATACCCGGCGACTGCGCCAATACCACTCCGGGCAGCACTACCGCCAGCGCGCAACCCGCCACCAGGGCGCGGGAAGGGGCTGTTTTCAGCAGATGTCCGACCCAGCCGATCATGCCGTGAGCCAGTACCCTTGCCATCTTCTGTCCGCGCGAAAACACCCCGCGCAAACCTATGGCGACGCTCCCTAACTTCCCCCGCCCGGAGAAACAAGGTCAGGTGGAGGCCCCCACCCTGCCGCCATGCCCGCCGGCTAGAAAAAACCCCGCTTTCCTAGGCTCACCTCATCCCCCGGACGGTTTTTCCCACCGGCAGGGCCCGTGCTACCATCACCCCACACCCCTCCAGGAGCCCCCCGATGCCCAACCGCCCGCCCCTACCCACCTCTCCGGCCGAATTGGCCGGGTTGATCGATCACGCCCTGCTCAGCCCCACCCTGCGGGAAGCGGAACTGGAAACCGGCTGCGCCTTGGCTGCACAGGAAGGCGTCGCCAGCGTCTGTGTGCGCCCCTGCTCGGTCGCCCGGGCCAAAAAGCTGTTGCAAGGCTCGGCGGTTAAGGTGGGCACCGTGATCGGATTCCCCCAGGGCGGCCACCATCCCGACATCAAGTTGGCCGAATCAGCCCGGGCCCTTGCCGACGGCGCCTCCGAATTGGACATGGTCATCAATCTCGGTTGGGCCATGGACCGCGACTACGCCCAAATCACCGCCGAGGTGGACCGCATCCTGCACCTAACCCGGCGCAATGGGGCGATCCTCAAGGTGATCCTGGAAACAGCCAAACTGCCATCAGATATTAAAACAGAGATATGTAAAAGCATGGGAAATATAGGCGTAGATTTTGTAAAAACATCAACAGGCTATGCCGAAGGCGGCGCAACACTCGAAGATGTCACATTATTGCGCCAGCATAGCCCAAACCAGGTCCAGGTGAAAGCCAGTGGGGGAATCCGCACGCTGGAGCAGTCGCTGGCCTTTATCCAGGCCGGGGCGACCCGGCTGGGAACCGGTTCCACCGAGGCCTTAATGAATGCCGCCCGGGCGGCATGGAATCACCCAGCCTGAATAATCGGACCACCTGCCGGTTTCACCAAAAAATCGGGGGTCCAATCCGTCTGGATGGCCCCCCGGGTTTCCCTAACATACCCAGAAGGGACAAGGAGACCGGTGGAGCGTGCATCCCCAGGCCTCCTGTGGTGCCGTTTTGGCGTCCCCTTGAGTTTTCGTGAACCGTATCCAGCATCGGAAGGACATGCCCTCCTCCCTGAGCGACGCCCTCGACCAACTGCATCGGCCCTTGGCGCTTCGTGCCATGGCCGATGGTGCTGTGGCGGTCCGTTTTCTGGATGAAACGACTGACCAACCTATCCCCCCCGGGCACGCCTTCGTGCCACGCATCCTTCCCGAAGACCTGGGCGATCCCGGGTTCCGGAACGATCACGGCTTGCGTCTGGCCTATGTCGCCGGCTCCATGGCCCACGGCATCGCCAGCGAGGAGATCGTCGAAAGCGCGGCGCATGCCGGCTGCCTGGGTTTCTACGGCGCGGCCGGCCAACCACCCGAGCGGGTGGAACAAGCCATCACCCGCCTGAAAGCCAGCCTGGGGAACCTGCCGTTCGGGTTCAATCTCCTGTACAGCCCCCAAGAAAGCAGCCTCGAGAACGCCCACGCCGACCTCTATCTGCGCCACCAGATCCGTCTGGTGGAGGCCAGCGCCTACCTGGATGTCAGCTTGCCCCTGGTGCGGTACCGTCTCACCGGCCTGCGCGTTGCCAGCGATGGCACCCCTGTCCCCGCCAACAAGGTGGTGGCCAAGGTTTCCCGTGTCGAGGTGGCGCGCAAGTTCCTGTCCCCGGCGCCCGCCAAACTGGTCGGCGAATTGCTCGCCCGCGGCGAAATAACCGAGCACCAGGCCCATGCAGCCGCGCGTTTGCCCCTGGCCGACGACATCACCGCCGAAGCCGATTCCGGTGGCCACACCGATAACCGCCCTGCTTTGAACCTGCTGCCCACCCTCATCGCCCTGCGCGACCGCATGGCGCGCGACAACGCGGCCCTGGGATGGCACCGTTCCACGCGGGT
Organism: Planctomycetaceae bacterium UBA6894; assembly: GCA_002451275.1. GTDB lineage: Bacteria > Planctomycetota > Planctomycetia > Gemmatales > Gemmataceae > UBA6894. The sequence goes on from DKBS01000100.1 coordinate 6,895, forward strand.
GGGCCTCGGTGGCGGCATCGCCACGCCGCAGTCCGTCGCGGCTGCATTCTCCATGGGCGCGGCCTATGTTCTGGTGGGCACCGTGCACCAGGCCTGCGTCGAGTCCGGAACCTCTGACCTGGCCCGCGCCATGCTGGCCGCCGCCGAGCAGGCCGACACCGCCATGGCCGCGGCCGCCGACATGTTCGAGATGGGCGTCAAAGTCCAGGTCCTCAAGCGCGGCACCCTCTTCGCCATGCGCGCCCAGAAGCTCTACGACCTATACCGCGCCTACCCGTCTTTCGAGGCCGTCCCCGCCGCCGACCAGGCCACGGTCGAAAAGCAGATGCTCCGCCGTCCCTTCGAGGCGGTGTGGGCTGACTGCATCGCCTACTTCCAGAGGCGCGACCCCTCCCAGATCACCCGCGCCGGGCAGGACCCCCGCCACAAGATGGCGCTGGTCTTCCGCTGGTACCTGGCCACCGCCTCGCGCTGGGCCACCCAGGGTGTGCCCGACCGCCAGGCCGACTATCAGATCTGGTGCGGTCCCAGCATGGGCGCCTTCAACGAGTGGGCCAAAGGCTCTTTCCTCGAGCTGCCCGCCAACCGCCACTTGGCTGCCGTGGCCCACAGTCTCATGCGCGGTGCCGCCCTCCTCAAGCGCGCGGAAATCGCGCGGCTGCAGGGCATCTGCCAGGCGCAGGTCAACCCCTGCCCGGCGCAGGCAACCTCCCACACCACCGCGAGGATGCCGGCGTGACCCCCTCCCTTCCCGGCCAACATGAGGCGCGCGACCACTTCGAGCCCATCGCTCTGGTGGGCATGTCCTGCCTGTTTCCCGGCAAACCGGGCAACCAGGGGTTCTGGCACACCCTGCTCGCCGGCGTGGACCGCATCCGCGAGATCCCGCCCGACCGCTGGCGCCCCGAGGACCATTTCAATCCGGATCCCAAGGCTCCGGACATGGTCTACGCCCGCCGCGGCGCGTTCCTCGACCCGGTCCCCTTCAACCCGTCCGAATTCGGCATCGCCCCCAACAGCCTCGAGGCCACCGACACCGCCCAGCTCCTCGGCATGTTCGCCGCGCGCGAGGCGTTGCGCGACGCCGGCTACGCCGCCATGCCCGATGAACCCGGCAAGCCGTTCCCCCGCGAGCGCACCAGCGTGGTCGTCGGCGTGACCAGCGCGCTGGAACTGCTCATCCCCCTCGGCGCCCGGCTCGACCACCCCAAGTGGCGCCGCGCCATGCTCGAGGCCGGCGTGCCCGCCGACCGTGT
>DKBS01000049.1:0-13896 GCA_002451275.1 Planctomycetaceae bacterium UBA6894
CCCGCCCCGTCTCACATCGGATCGCGCCGGCCCGGCCGCTAGCCACGGCCCGTCGCGGCACTGCCCCGCCAGGGGATTCCCAACTAAAAAACGAATTGCCCCCTCCCGCCGCGGGAGGGGTTGAGGGGGTGGGTGTGCTTAGTGGGCACAAATTCAACCCTGTAGGGGTTGTAGATCTTAGCCCAGGGTAAGGCGAGTTCCTCGAGCCGCCTCCCTGGGTTCAGAGACGCACTCCCTTCAACGGTCACAGAACTTAGCCCAGGGTAAGGCGAGCTCAACGAGCCGCCACCCTGGGTTCAGAGCCGTCCACCCATTTCCAAAACCTCAAAACAATCAAAACCCAAAAACAACCAAAAACCAACAACCAAAAACCATCCATGCCCCAATTCCACTCCCAATTTTCCTTTTCCAGTACCCCTCAAAAACGCGAGGCCGGGATTACCTCCCGGCCTCTCCACAAAACAGCCTCGTTACCCAAACCTGCACCCGGTCCTCGCTCACCGCAACCCGCACTTGCTCCGCACCAGATCCAGCGTCGCCCCGGCCGTGGCGCGTGCCTTCTCGGCGCCCTTGCGCAACCACTCCTCAATCTGCGCCAGATCCTTGGCCAGCTCGCGCCGTTTCTCCCGCGCCTGGGCGAAATGCTCGTCGATCAGGCCCAGCAGTTCCGTCTTGGCGGCGCCATACCCCATGCCGCCGGCCCGGTACTTGGCAGCCAGTGCCTCGCTCTGCTCCGGGGTGGCAAACAGGCCGTGCAGCGCGAACACATTGCAGGTGGCCGGGTCCTTGGCCTCCTCCACCGTCCGCGAATCGGTCACCACCCCCATCACCGATTTCTTCAGGGGCTTCCCCTCGGCGAAGATGTCGATCGTGTTGCCGTAGCTCTTGCTCATCTTCTGGCCGTCGGTGCCGGGCACCTTGCTGGCGGGCGTGAGCCGGTAATCAGGCAGCGGGAAGGTGTCGCCAAACCGATGGTTGAATTTCACCGCCAGGTCGCGGGTGATTTCCAGGTGCTGCACCTGGTCCTTGCCCACCGGTACCAGGTGCGAACGGTAGGCCAGAATGTCCGCCGCCATCAGCACCGGATAGGTGAACAACCCCACCGACGAGTCGATCCCCTTCTCCACCTTCTCCTTGTAGCTGACCGCCTTCTCCAAAAGACCCATCGGCGCCACGGTGGACAGGATCCACGACAGTTCGCACACCTCCGGCACATCCGACTGCCGGAAAAACGCGGTCTTCTGCGGGTCAAGCCCCAGGGCGAAGTAGTCCAGCGCCACATCCAGCACATTCTGGCGCAGCACCGCCGCGTCATGCACCGTGGTCAGGGCGTGGTAGTCGGCGATGAAGTAATAACACTCCCCCTCGTCCTGCGCGGCGATGTGCTGCTTCACCGCGCCGAAGTAGTTGCCCAGATGCAGTTTGCCCGACGGCTGCACCCCGCTGAGGATGCGCTTGGGACTTTGGGGATTTTTGACGGCGGGGGAAGTCACGGAAATTCACCTCGGCTGGGGCAACAGGCCCCGAAAAATCTGTACACTATCCTTTTCATTCAATCGCTAGCCGGCCCTGTTGGCCACGGGAAAAGCAACCCCCGGGCCACCCCTTGAACAGGAGGGGGACTGTTGGCTATTGAATACCCAAGGAGGCTATGCCAAGACCGGCTCCCGGTAGCCTTGATCAGGCTCAAGCTGTGTCTTGTTCAGGCGACAAAGCAGCAAAATCAGCACGCTTGCGCCAACCCTATAGCTTACCTATTTTAACGGTCTACTGGTGACCCGAACAGGCAAGAGGCTCCCGTGATCCAGGTCAGCCAACTGACAAAATATTACGGCGATTACGCCGCCATCCGAGATGTCACCTTTGAGGTGGGGCGCCAGCAGGTGGTCGGGTTCCTCGGGCCCAACGGCGCAGGCAAATCCACCACCATGCGCATCCTGGCGGGCTTTCTCACCGCCAGTTCGGGCAAGGCCCTGGTGGCCGGCCACGATGTCCTGACCGACCCGCTCGCCGCCCGCGCCTCCATCGGCTACATGCCCGAAAACTGCCCCCTCTATCCCGAGATGCGCGTGGCCGAGTACCTCGATTTCCGCGCCGGGCTCAAGGGCCTCCACGGGGCCGACAGCCGCAAGCGGGTCGAAGCCGCCATGGATCGCTGCTGGCTGACTGATGTCCGCCGCCAGTTGATCGGCACGCTTTCCAAAGGCTACCGCCAGCGCGTGGGCCTGGCAGATACCCTGCTGGCCGATCCGCCCGTCCTGATCCTCGATGAACCCACCAGCGGCCTCGACCCTACCCAGATCATCGAGACCCGCAAGCTCATCCGCCAGTTGGGCGAGCGCCACACCGTCCTGGTCAGCAGCCACATCCTCAGCGAGGTGGAAATGACCTGCGACCGCGCCGTGATCATCGTGGGCGGCAGGGTGGCCGCGCAGGGCAAACTGGCCGAGATGGTCCCCGCCGGCGGCCGGCTGGAGGAATTTTTCCTCCGGCTGGTGGAAGGCACCGCCGCCCAACCGGTCGGCGCCTGACCGGCACCGCGAACAAGCAAACCTTTCGACAACCGTGAGGATATTGTCATCATGACAGGTTCTGGATCTTCCATGCTGGCCGATACGGCCTGGCTGGTTCTTGGGGCGGCCTTCCTGGTCGTCGCTGGGCTGGCGGTGTGGGGTGTGTGGGGCGCCCGCAGCCTGGTGCGCCGCGAGTTCATGTCCTTCTTCTACTCGCCCATCGCCTACGCCGTACTGGTGGTGTTCCTCGCCTGCCAGGGCTACATCTTTTCCGGCACGCTCGACCTGTTGAACGCCTCGGGCCCGCGGGGCGTCGAGTGGCCGCTGCAGCATGGCCTGTCCAGCCCGGTCTTCTGGCTGGTCTTCCTGGCAATCCCGCCGCTGCTCACCATGCGGTCCTTCGCGGAGGAGCGCGCCTCCGGCACCCTGGAAATGCTGATGACCTCACCGGTGCGCGACTGGCAGATCGTGCTGGCCAAATTCGCCGCCGCGCTGGCCTTCTACCTGGTGCTGTGGCTACCCACTTTGCTCTATCTCCCGGCCCTCCTGGGCATTGATGTCCAGCAGGTTCACTGGGTGAACCAGAAGGGCAGCCTACTGGCCCTGCTCGGCGGGTTGCTGCTGGTGGGCGGTCTGGGTCTGGGCATCGCCGGCCGTTTCACCGGCAACGATTGGGGCTTGCCCGCTGTGGTGGGTGGCGCGGTCGGCCTGGTGGCCCTGCTGGCCGGGCAATTCATGGCCTGGCACGAGCCCGAGCACCTGATCGAGGCCTCCTTTCAGCTCGACCCGGCACCCGTGGTCAGCACCGCAGCCGGGCTCATCCTGGCCGGTGCCATGTTCCTGGCGCTGGGCCTTTTCGTCAGCAGCCTGGTGCGTGACCAACTGGTCGCCGCCCAGGTGGCGCTGGCCCTGGGTCTCATCTTTGTCGCGGGAAGCTACGCGGGCAGCGCGGCGGAGGGTGGCCTGGGCTATCGCCTGGCCTACTTCCTCAGCGTTCCGCTGCATTTCGAGCGGGCTTTCACCCGCGGCGTGCTCGACTTGGGCGCCTTGGCAATGTACGCCTCGGTCGCTGTCTTCTGCCTGTATCTGACCGTGCGCAGTCTGGAAAGCCGGAGGTGGGCGTGATGTCCGGTATGGCCAATTCAAGAACGGCGGCCCAGGGCGACGGCCGCAAACCGACCTGGTTGGGTTCCCGCCTGCGGTTGTTGTCGCGCATGGGTGGCGCCCTGGGCCTGGTGCTGGTGGGACTGGCCCTCGCCACCGCCCGCCCCGAGGGCACCCTGGTCGAAAGCGCCCGCGAGGCCTGGCGCGGCCTGTTCCGCTTCACGCCGGCTGGCATCGCGCTGCTGTTGGGCCTGCTGCTGCTGCTGCAGTCGGTCGCGGGCGAAATCTTCAGCCTTGTGCTCTTCACAGCCGCCCGCCGCAGCGCCTACCGTGCCGGCGCCCTGCTGCGCATCGGCCTGGCCGCCCTGGCGCTGGTGGGAATCAACCTCCACGCCTTCCGCAACCCCGGACAGGTGGACCTGACCCGCGATAGCGAGTTCACATTGCCCGCCGCCCTCCGGGGCGAACTGGCCGGCCTGGAACCGGGCACCACCGTCGTGGTCCACCAGATGCACAGGGTATTCCCCGGCATCTCCGACAAGCCCGATCGCTACGACCTCGCCGCAGAGCGCAAGATCCTGGAAAAGGTCCGCGACCTGGTCGATCTCGTCCGCCAGGAAAGCGGCGCCTCCCTCCGCGTGGTGGAGTTGGATGTCGAGGACGAGGGCTATGACCGCCGCCTCGAGCAACTCACCCGGAACGCCCCAAAGCTCCGCCAGGCCATCGAGCAGGCCCCCGAAAGCAGCCTGTTTTTCCACGCCGGCGTGGCCAAGGGCCGCGAGCAGGTGCAGCGCCTGGGCTTCCGAGAATTCCTGCGGCTCGACAAGAAAGCCAGCGAGCAGGAGGGCAACCTGGTGTTGCTGCCCCAGGGCATCCCGACCGATGCCCGCGAGGGCGATGCGCCCGGCGCCTACCCGTTCATCAGCAAGCTGGTGAACCTCGAGTCCCGCAAGCCGAAGGTCGCCATCGGCGTGATCCACGAGTGGCTGACCAGCCGCGGCACCGACACATACGGCCTGGTGGGGCTGCGCAAGGCGCTCAGCGCCAACGGTTTTGATGTCACCGATCTGGTGTTGAAACGGCTGGGGCGCAATCCGCAACCGGTCGTCAGCACCTTCGAGGAAAGCCGCGTCGAAAGGCTGGAGCAGCGGTTGAAGATCCTCGACGAGGGCAAGGCCCAGCGCAAGCTCTACCGCGAGAAGCAGCTCTACCCCACCAGGAAGTTCTTCCAGGAAAAAACCCTGGCGGACATCGAGACCGCGCTGGCCCGCCAGATCCGCATGCCGCGCGACCCCAAGGAAAAGCAGGAGTTCCTGACCGAGCTGAAGGCCGGCCAACTCGAGGCCATCGAGGAGGACCTGAAGCTCCTCGACACCGTGGACCAGCAGTCCGATGAGCGGGCCAGGCAGACCCGGGAGGAGATCGCCACACTGGGCCCCGAGTCCCTGGCCGAACTCCGGCGCAACACCGATGTGCAGGGCAAGATGGAACAGTTGCTGGGCGACTGCGACCTGCTCATCCTGCCGCGCCCCTCGCTCTACGATGTGGTCAGCGAGGATGACCGCAACCTGCCCTTCTGGATCCACTCGCTCGATCCCGCCCAACTCGATGCGGTGAAGAATTTCATGAAGGCCGGCAAGCCGGTCCTGTTCGCGGTGGGTCCCACCTCCTCGCGGCCCGATGACAACCAGGTGCCCCCCGGTTTCAGGGAAAACGACGGCGTGGAAACCATCCTGAACCAACTGGGGTACCGCCTCAACAAGCAGACCATCCTGTTCGACGCCGAGGAGGTGGCCTTCAGCGAGCGCCAGGGAGGCGGACTGACCGGCGGCACCGAGGTCGAGGTGCCCCCCGTGGTGTTGGACTTCCCGGCCGGCGCGGGCATGCCGCGCGATCGACGATTGGCCGGCGGCCCCTCCGGCCGCATGGCCCGCCACCCTGTGCGGGAAAGCCTGGAATTGGCCGAACGGGCCGTCTCCGGCAAGCAGGGTGACATCCGCGGCCTCCAGCTTCGCCTGCGCCACCCCAGGCCTGTCTACTTCGAGGATCCCGAGGGTCTGAATGCCCGCTGGGGCGAGATTTTCCTGGCGGCCCGCACAAGCTGGAATGAGGACCAACCCTTCGCCACCGAGAAGGGAACACCCGCCTTCCGTAGCCAGACCGGAGAAGCAGCCAACCCCGCCAACCGCGACCGCGATTCCTTCTCGGAAAGGCGGAAGGGCCCGTTCCCCATCGGCGTGGCGGCCGAGGAACTGCTGCCCGAGGCCTGGTTCAAGGAAGGTGAGCGCCGCCCCGGACCGGTCCGCACCGCCGTCGTGGGGGAATCTTGGTGGCTGATCGGGCCCACGCTGGACCCAGCCCGCGAGCGCTTGGCGGTGGACCTGGCCCAGTGGCTGGTGGGCCGTGACGACACCCTGGCCCGCAAGCCGGACGCTGAGAATGAGTGGCGCTACCCCCGGCTGGGCATGACCCCGCGCCAGCAGGGTCTTTGGAGCCGTGGCGCCCTGTTGGGCCTTCCCGTGCTGGCGGCCTTCACCGGCTTCGCCGTCCTGCTGTACCGACGCTTGCGCTAGTGTTCCGCCCCGTGCGGCAAGAAAACACGCGCTGATGGATCCAGAGTGAGAGAGTTGCGATGCGCCAGTCTTCGGTTGGTTTGATTCTGGTGGGTTTGGCCGCGGTGGGAGGCGGCGCCTTGTTGCTGTCGGACCTGGGCAACCGCACCGGCCAGGTGGTGCCCGTGGACGCCCTGTCCAAGCTGAGTCCCGAGGCCATCAGCAGCCTTTCCGTGCGCGTGGAGGGCCAACCGCCCGAAGAGGCGGTGACCCTCAATGCCGGCAAGGATGGCTGGACCATGCCCGGCAACTGGCCCCTGCGCCAGCCCGAGGCTAGGGAACTGGTGGACCTGGTGGGCAACCTGCGCACCCGGTTCGCCCCAGAGACCGCGCGGGATGACAAGGACCTGAAAAAACGCGGCCTGAAACCCGCCCAGGTCGAACTGAAGGTGGCCCTTTCGGCTGGTGGCGAAGTGAAGCTGGAATTGGGCGAGGACGAATCCGCCGGCGGCAACAGCTTCAGCCGACCTGTCTGGGCCCGGATGGATGGCTCCAAGGAAGTGCTGCGCCTCAGCCCGGGCACCCTGTCGGTGTTGAAGCGCCCGGCCAGCTTCTACCGTCAGCGCAGGCTTTTCGCGTTGAATCAGGAGGCGGCCCGGAAGTCCGGCGTGCGCCAGCCAGGCGAGGCGGCCCCCGTGGCCGCGCCCGTGCTGGCCAAGACCCTGGAATTGGGCTCCACCGCGCAACCGCCTGAAGCCAAGGACGCAAAGGATGCAAAAGACGCCCTGACCGGTTCCCTTCGCCTGGACCGTGTCGAAGCGCCTGCCGGCAACCCGGCAACCGGTGCCCCGTCATGGCGTATCAGCTCCGCCGATGGCAAGGAAAGACTCGATTTTCTCGATCCGGCGGCGGGGGACGCCCTGTTGAACAATGTCCCCGAGATCTGGGCCGAGCGCTTCTATTTCGGTGAGGCCGCCACCCCCGCCAAAACGGGACTCGACAAGCCGGAACGCACCCTCACGGTCACCGATCCAAGCGGCAAGGCCATCAAGCTGTTGATCGGCAGGAAATCGCGTGAGCGCTCCTTCAAGCGCCTGGTGCAGGCCACCCCCCCGCCCGGACTGCCCCCGGGCATGCAGCTCCCCCCCCGGGAAGAGGTGGTGAAGGAGGAATTCCTGTTCGCCCAACTGGCGGACAACCCCCAGGTCTTCGAGATCAAGGCCGACCGCCTCAACCAGGTCTTTGTCGCAAGGTCCAAACTCCGCGATCCGAAACTGGCCCGGTTCAAGGTGGCCGATGTGGAAAAGGTCCAGATTGGCGGCAGCGCACACACCACGCCCGTTGTTCTGGTGAAAAAAGACGGCAAATGGCGTCTGGATGCGCCGTTCAACCGCCTGGCCGATGGCGCCAAGGTGGAATCCCTGCTCGGCAAGCTCGAGGGCATGGAGGCCAAGGAGGCCGATGTGGAAGAGCCCGAGGCCAAGGATCTCGCCTCCAGCCTGACGGCCGCCGGCTTGGACAAACCCAAAACACGCATCGAGCTCACCGTGCGCGAGGTGGACCCGTCCAAGGTTGCGCCCGCCGAGGGCGAGGCGCCCAAATGGACCAGGCAGGTGGTGTATGAGGTCGGCAACCTCGACGCGATGGCCAACAAGATCGCCGTCCGCTCCGAGAGCCTGCCGCGCATCAACAAGGTGGACAACGGCCTGAAGGATCAGCCTGAAAATCAGATCGCCGCGGTCACGGCCCGTCAGGCGGGCGACTACCGTTCCACCCAGTTGTTCGACCTGGACCAGACCGCGGTCACGGGGATCACAGTGGAGCGGGCGGGCAAAAAGACCGTCCTCAAGCGCGAGAAGGGCAAACCGTGGCAGGTGGAGGCGCCCGCGGGCGAGGCGGACGCCGGTGAGGTCGATAAGCTCCTCTCCACCGTGGTGAACGCCCGCGCCACCGACTTTGTCACCGACAGCGCCCCAGCCGAAAAGCTGGCCGCCGAGTACGGGTTGGGTGCCGATGCCACCACCGTCACACTCACCCTCACCCCCGAAGGCAAACCTGCCCAAACCGCCAAGCTGGTGCTGGGCAAGGATCGCGGCGGCAAGCCCGGCACCTTCGGCCGCGCCGAACTCGATGGCAACAGCGGCGGCCAAAAGCCGGGTGAATCCCTCTTGGTTGCCCTGGCACCCGAGGTCCGCGCGGCTCTCGATCGCGATGGCATGGCCTTCGTGCCCAAAACCCTGTGGAACATCAATGAGAAGGACCTGACCGCCGTCACCCTGCGCAATCCCGATGGCAGCGAGTACAAGCTGGTGCCCCAAGCGCCCGCCATCACCCCGAATCTCGAACAGCCCGCCGAGGATCTCGCCTGGAAAATCCAGGGCCCCTTTGATTCCTCCACCAATGACAAGGCGCAAGCCTTGGTGCGGGCGCTCCTGAACCCGTCCGCCCGTTCATGGGTCAGCCTGGCCGATGACAAACTGCCCGAACGCGGCCTGGACAAAGCCCTCAGCTTGAAGGTTGAGGTCAAAGGGGGCCCTGCCCGGGTGCTGCTGCTGGGCAAGGAAGACCCCACCGCGTCGGCCCCGATCCCGCCAGGTGCGCCTCAACCCTCCGAAAAGCCCCCGTTGGGTCGCTTCGCCAAGGTGGAAGGCAAACCGGGTGTGCTGGTGGTCGAAGGCAGCCTGGCCCAGGCCTTGAGCCGTTCTGCGCTGGACCTGGTTCCCCTGCCCGTCACCACCCTCGATGCTGCGCGCATCCAGAAGGTGGACATGAAGCGACAGGACAAGCCCTTCGCGCTGGAGCGCAGCACCCGTGGCGGCTGGTTGCTGCTGGGTCTGGGGGACTTCTCCGTCCCGACCGACGAGGACCGGGTGCGTCGCCTCGAAGAAACCCTGGCCTCACCCCGCGTGCTCAAGCTGGCGGCTTTTGGCAAGGACGCGACGGCCAAGGCCCAGGAGTTCGGCCTCGACAAACCGGCGCTGGATTTGGTGTTGAGTCTGAAACCCGCCAATGCCGGCCAACCGGCCGAATCCAAACGGCTCCGCCTGGGCAAGGAGGCCCCCGACAAGTCAGGCACCTACGCCCGGATCGATGAGGAGCAAGCTGTGCTGGTGCTCGATCCCGCCACCGCCTCCGCGCTGACCAGCGGCGCGACCGAATACCTGGGGCGTCAGTTGCTGCCCAAGGAAAAACTGATGCTCACCCGCGTGACCCGTTCTGGCAAGGCCGGCGAGATCGTCGCCGAGAAGCAGCCCGCGGGCTGGCGCGCCAGCAAGCCGGAAGGTCTGACCATTGATACCTCAACGCTATCCTATCTCCTTGAATCTCTGGAAGGACTGGAGGCGCAAGCCGCCGATGCTTGGCAACCCACCTGGATCCAGGCCGACCTGGCCAAATACGGCCTGGACCAGCCGGAAGCCACCTGGCTGCTGGAAGGCACCCGCGATGGCAAGCCGGCCAAAACGGTTTTGCAGGTTGGCAAGGTGGCCGACGAGCGCCGTGGCAGCCGCTATGTGCGGGCCGATGGCCCCCTGGTGGGCCGTCTCGCTCCGGAAATCGCCAACAAACTGGTCGCGCCCAGCCTTTATTTCCAGGATCGGGCTGTTGCCAAGGTGCCCGGCATCCGCGAGGCCAAGGTGACTTCGGGTGGCCGTTCTCTCACCTTCCGCTTTGAAAGCGACCGCTGGAAGGTCGTCCAGCCCATCCAGGCCGAGGCGGACTCTTCACTGGCAGGCTGGCTGGGACAATTCAGCCCGCTGAGGGCCGGCGAATGGCTTTCCAAAAAGGACACGCCCGAAGACCGGAAAGCCCTGGGCCTGGACAAGCCCGCCACCCGCTGGGAACTGTTTGGCGAGGGCGGCAAAGCGCTTGGAACACTGGACATTGCCAGCCCCGGCGTGGATGGCTTTGCCACCGCCGGCTTCACGGGAGCGCCCAGCCTGTTCAAGCTCGACGCCGTGCAGGCCCGGCAGGCTCTGGGTGAGTACCGGGTCCGTCAGGTCTACGACCCGCCCTTCGACCCCACCCGTGTGCGCCGCCTGACCATCACCCCCGGCGACGGCAAGCCGTTTGTTTTGCTGCAGGTTGGCTCTGGCTGGTTTGTGGAGGCCGACCCTGCGGCCAAGCCCGACCCCAACACCGTCAAGGAAACATTGACGGCTCTTTCGAACCTGCGTGTGGTCCGCTATGTGACAGACAAGGGTGGCAAACCCGCTGACTACGGGCTCGACAAGCCCTTCTTCGCCTTGGAAGTGGGCACCAGCCGGCTGTTGATCGGCAAGCCGGTCAGCGAAACCAGCAAGGACCGCTACGCAGCGCTCGAGGGCCTCGATGGCGGCGTGTTTGTCATCGATGAGCGCTCCGTCGATTTGCTGGCCCGCCCGGTGGCGCGGTTCGCCCAACCACCGAAGGACCCACCAGCTCCAGCCCCTGCCCCGGCAGCCGGCGGGATTGACTTCAAGCCGTAAGCGCCCGGTATCAGAAAAGGAACGGGCAGACTCGTGGGAGTCTGCCCGTCGCACTTTTGAGGAAGCGCAAGAAGATGCCGCCTTACTTGCGCCAACCGGTGGCATCAATCCGTTTCAATTCACCATCGATATCGCCGCCTTCATAAAAGGATAACCAGCCCCGGCATCGGACTGTCTGGCCGGGATCGCAATCCGGAAACTGCGGGTCGGCATGCAGGCAGGGGCAGGGGGCGTTCCCCCAGGCGCGCTGGATAGGCTCCCAACCGGTGATGATCCAGCGATCCAAATCCTTGTGCCGCGCGATCGCGTACGGAGCCTGGAATTTTTTGGTCGTGTTGTCCTGGTGGGTGAAACCGGGAGCCCCTTTCAGCATCACGCAATTTTGCACGCGCAAACCGGTCAGCTTCTGGTCGGTGCCATTTTTCAGCCACAGTTCCATGCGCACCGCCTGCTTGTCCGGATGCACCTTGGCGCCAAAGACAATTCCGTTGGGAAGGGGCCTCTCAATCTCCAGATCGCCGTTCTCCAGCCGTTTCCATTCCAGCTTGGGCAGCGTGATCTTTTTCTGGTCCCACAAGGTGGGCACATGCGTGTGTGCCAGGTAGGTCAGGCCAAGTTTGGAAAAAACCGCCTCGGGAATATCCGCCACCACATAACCCGGTTTTTCCGGCGGATCCCACGGGGTGAAGACACTCACCTTGGTTTCCCGCTGCGGGTTGACCGCGCCATCCAGAAAACCAATCCGAGGGTGCCGGCCCCCCGGGTAGGGCAAAACCGCCACCGGTACGTCCTTCTCGCGCCTGGTCGCCGTTTTGCCTTCCAGCCCCATGCGCTTCAAGGCCGCTGTGATCTCATCGACCGGCAATCCGGTCACCTGGCACATCTCGTCCACGGAATAGCGGTGATGCACCGCCATGTTGTCCAACCAGTACCTCAGCTCGGCCTCATTGGCAGGCTTGCGGGCCTCGGCGTTGTCCACCGTTTGGCTATTTGCGCCCGCGGCGCACAGGGCCAGAACCAGCATCATCCAGAATCGTCGCATGGCGTTTATCCAAGGCGTTTGGGATCAGTTCACTTCCCCCTGATTATCAGCCCCGGTCAACGCTTCGCAACTTTTTCAAACCCACAGCGCCGACTCGATCGACAATCCCGGCCCAAATCCCAGCATCACGCACGGCAATTCAGCGCCCCGTTCCATCATCCGCCGGGCGATGAACAGCAGGGTGGGCGAGGACATGTTGCCATAGTCGCGCAGCACCCCCCTGGAATCAGCCAAACCACCCGCCTCCAGCCCCAAGGCGTTTTCAGCCGCCTCCAAAATGCGTGGCCCGCCCGGGTGCACCGCCCAGGAGCGGATATCCGATCGTTTCATCCCCTGCCTGCCCAGCCACCCATCCACCCAGGCCCCCAATTGCGCCTCAATCACCTTCGGCACTTCCTTGGTGAGTGTCATTTCAAATCCATGGTCACCGATCACCCAGCCCATCATCTGCTGGGTATCCGCCACCCGGTGACTGCCGCTGGCCTGAAGCCCCCAGCCTTGGTCCTTTTTCCCCGCGCCCGCTGTGCACACGGAAGCCGCCGCGCCGTCCGCGAAAAGTGAGTTGGAAACCACCCGGCTGGGATCCCACCGGCAGTGGTAATGCAGGCTGCACAGTTCCACCGCGCACAGCAACACGCGCGCTTCCGGCTGAGCCGCCACCAGGCCACGCGCCACCCGCAACCCGTTCAGGGCTCCGTGGCATCCCATGAAGCCCACATGCGTGCGCTCCACATCCGCCGACAATCCAAGGGAATCCATGAGGAACCAGTCCACCCCGGGCGCGGCGAACCCTGTGCAGGAAACCGTCACTAGGTGGGTGATTTCTTCGCCAGCGCAGTCAGCTTGCTCCAGGGCATCTTCTGACGCCCTGATCGCCAGAACCTTGGCCTCCCGCTCGTAATAGCCCATCCGCAACCCGACGCTGGGCCCGTTCCATTCGGATCGTTCTTCCTCTGTCATCGCCGCCAGCGGCCGGCGTACCAGGTCATCCAGCTCCGCGTCCCCCAAGATGTAGTACCGTTTCTCAATCCCTGATTTCGCATACACCCCGGGAATCCAGCTCTCCTGCTCAGGGGTGGGACGAAGGATGAGACGGGCCACCTCCAGGTCACGCACGTAGTCATAGCAGTGCTGTGGCACCGCGGTGCCGACAGGGCCTAGTCGCATTCTCATCCACCCTCTCCCGCGCTCGTTAGCGCCTTGCCGTTTTCTTGGGGCGCCATCACCCAGGTTTTGCCACGCCCGGTACACCAGGCAAACGGCTTGGCCAGGAAGGGTGCAACCTTCAGAAGTCTAACAGCCAGGGCCACCAACCCCGGCCGCCGCAAAAATGCCGCCAATGCCTTGCAGGCCACGCCCTGAAACAAAATGCCCTGCTTCCTGGGCCAAGATGCGTTCCCGCCCAGTGCCCTGTTTTTCAGGCCAGGCAAAAGTTCCCGCGCTCCCGCAAGGGCCCAACCCATGCCTTCCCCGGTGAACGGCTCGATGTAGCCGCGCGCATCCCCCACCGCCACCACCCGGTTGGTCTGTCGAATCTGGGGCCTCCGGGTGAGCCGGGGCGTACCCCGCCAACGCGCCTCCAAAATCCCGGCAGGCTTTGGCCAACCCGCCTCGCTCAACAATTTCCCGGCCAAGGGCCCCAAGCCTCCATTGGCTCGCACCAGGGTGGCATCGCATGCCATCGCCAGATCAAGTCTGCCATCCTCCAGGCGTGCCAGGCCCAGGTACCCTCCCTGCCCCACCGCCATGTGAATAACGCCAGGTACAAAGGCTTCCGAACAGTCAGCAGGCAACACCACGCCGGCCCCGATCAGGGAGCCTTCCCGCACACGGGAAACCTCGCCAGTCGCACTGCTAAGCAATTCGGACCCAAGGCCATCCGCAGCCACGACCAGCCGCGCCCGAATCACCCTTTCGCAGCCTTGCCCCTCCAGCCGAAGCACCACCCCATCGTTTTCTTCCCTTACCCACCGCGCTTGCATACCCAACAAAAGGTGGGCTCCGCAACAACGGGCTGCCTCCGCCAATGCCGTATCCAGCCGGGCGCGACTGATCACCCCTCCGGACGGAAAGCGACAGAAAGCCGAACGGCCACCAGCGCCCAACCGGATTCCTTCCAGGGGCCGCACCTCATGCAAAATCGAGCGAATTTCCGGGATGGGGCTATCCCCCAGGGCACCCAACGCCCGGTCATTCAGACAACACCCGCACACCTTGTC
>DKBS01000049.1:14222-39558 GCA_002451275.1 Planctomycetaceae bacterium UBA6894
GCGGCCACATAACTGCCTGCCACCCCGGCGCCCACCACCACCGCGTCCCAGGTTTCCCGTTCGGGAAGGGTCATGGTTTTTCCCATCGCATCAGCCACATCCCGGGAAATGCGGAGCGCACCTCCGCCCCGTGAAGCCCGGCACACTCAGCAAGTTCACAGGCCTCCCCGGCTGTGAAGGCTGCCCTGATGGAAGCCGGCCCATCGTTGTGGACCAAGGGTGAGCGCGACAACAAATGGGAACCGAGCGTCACCAAAAGATTGTTCAGCCAGCCACGGCTGAGATCCGCGATAACCAGCCCCCTCCTGGTGAGGCCAGACAAACCAACCAGCAGATCCAGTGCCTGGTCATTCGTGAGATGGTGCAGGAACAGCGAACTGGTCACCCAGTCTGCTGCTGGAAGGCTAGGCGGAAAAGCAAGCGCATCCGCCACCCTGAAGTGGATACCCGGCTGGAGCGGGAAATCGTCGGCCAAAGCCGAAGGCACCCCGGATGCCGCGCAGCTTGCCATGGCGTGCCGCAGTGCCCCCTCAGCCCGATCCACCGCCAGGATGCGCAAGTCCATCCCAGCCTCCCGGGCCTGGTGAAACAGGTGAATCGGCAGGTCCGCCCCGCCGGTGGCAATGTCCAGCAATCGCACCGGCCCGGTTTGGTGTTTGGCAGCCATCCCCAAAAGCAGTTCCCGCCAAACTTTTTGATGAACCCCCGAAGCACGGTTCAGGCGGGCCAGCCCCTTCAGGGCCAACTGGTGTTCGGGGAAGGAAATTCCTGGCCGGTCCATCCATTCATCCGCCGGCTGTCGTCGAATGATTGGCAGAGGCGGCTTTTCGGGGCGGAATGGGTTCAAGGTGGGATTATTCCGTCTTTCTTAACCGTTAGTTGCCGACTTCGGCCACGGTTTAAGCACAATCTGGCGCATATTTTCCATTATGGTTAAGATAGCGTAATTGATCCGGAGGAGTTCATGCACTCACTGCAGGTAACAGCCGCCGGACATTCGCAAACCGGAAAGCGTCCGCAAAACGAGGACTCCTTTCAAATAGACCAGGAGCACGGCGTGTTTCTGGTGGCGGATGGCATGGGTGGCCTGCAGGCCGGAGAAGAGGCGAGCCGATTGGCTGCCGCAGTGGTTCCCCGGGTAATTTACGAGCGTATTCTGGCCAAAGACCGGCCGGATGAAGCCGTTGCCATCGCCTTGGAAGTGGCGAACCAGAAAATTATCGAGCAGGCCCACACCGATCCCAAAATGCAAGGGATGGGCACTACCGCCGTGGTGGGATTTGTCACGCCCACGCGGGTTTATGTTGGCAACTTGGGGGACAGCCCCGCCTATCTGGTTCGCGCTGGAAACTGCACCCGGTTGACGCATGACCACACCGTCACCGACGAATTGGTGCGCAAAGGCCTACTCACCAAGGAACAGGCAAAAACCCACCCCTGGCGCAATCGTCTGTTCAAATATCTGGGCTGCTTGGAAATGCAGGAACTCGCGGAAATTCATGATTTCCCGCCCCGCCCGGGAGACCGCCTTATCCTGGTGAGCGACGGGGTGGCCAACTTCATGCCTGACGCCGACTATGTTTCCATCGTGGCGAAACACCCACTTCCCCAGGCTGCCGCTGAGGCTTTCACCCAACTAGCCCTGGAACGCGGCTCCAACGACAATGTCACCTGCGTGGTGGTGGCTTTTGATTAGGATTCAAGCCACCCGGATCGATTGCTCTCGCTTCCGCGACCGATTAAACTGATATCTTCATTCCGCGCCTCCTTGGCAAGATTGTCTTTCCCGCCTCCATCTCCCACCTCCCGGGAGTTTTTGATGATGGTTTCGTCACTGGTTGGCTCCAGGTCGCTGTGGTCGGTTTTGACCATCGGCGTAGTTTTTGCCTGCCTTTGCTTCCAGCGCAATGTCCAGGGTGCCGGGCCTGCTGAAGAACAATTCGAGCGGGACATTCGCCCCTTGCTTATTGAGCACTGCCAGAAATGCCACAACGATAAAAAACAGCAAGGCGGCCTTCGCCTCGACAGCCGGGACGCCCTGCTCAAAGGGGGCGATTCCGGACCGGCGTTGATACCAGGCAAGCCTGAGGGCAGCCTGCTGATTCAAGCGGTGCGTCATACCGGCGAGTTGAAGATGCCCGCCAGCAAAAAGCTGGCCGCGGAAAGCATCGCCAAACTGGAACGGTGGGTGGCGGAAGGGGCGCCCTGGCCCGCTGAAAAACCAAAGACCGTCACCAAGGCAGATCCCAAAAAGCATTGGGCATTCCAGCCAGTGATTGCCCCACCCCTCCCTGCCGTGCGCGATGGCAGTTGGCCCCGCACCAGTATCGATGCGTTCATCCTTGCACGCATGGAGGCTGGCCAGGTCAGGCCGCTGCCTCCGGCGGAAGCCAGCACACTGTTACGACGGGTCTCGCACGACCTGACCGGCTTGCCACCCACGCCGGAGCAGCAGGCTGAGTTTGAACGCGACCCTTCCCCGGAAGCCTACGCGCGCCTGGTGGAACGACTGTTGGCTTCACCGGCATATGGCGAACACTGGGGCCGCCACTGGCTGGACCTGGTACGCTATGCGGACACCGCCGGGGAAAACTCGGACCACCCCTTGCCGCACGCCTGGCGCTACCGCAACTGGGTGATTGAGGCGCTCAACGCTGACATGCCTTACGACCGTTTTGTCCGGGAACAGATTGCGGGCGACCTGCTGGCCACCGGCGCAAGTGGCAAAGAATACGCCGACCATGTCGTGGCCACGGGATATTGGGCCATCGCGCGTCGGTTCGGCCACGACATAGAAAAAGACCAGCACCTGACGATCGAGGATGCCCTTGGCACCCTCGGTCAGGGGATTTTGGGTCTCACGCTGGCATGTGCACGCTGCCATGACCACAAATACGACCCGGTCTCCATGCGGGACTACTACGGCCTGTATGGGATACTTTCCAGCACCAACTTTTCCTTTCCGGGTTGCGAGCCCAAGCAGCAACCCCGCGACCTGGTTCCCCTGCTTTCTCCCGCCGAGCGGGAGCAGCGTCAAAAACCCCTGGATGCCGAAATCGCCAGACTGGAGGCGCGCCGAAAAGAGCTTGCTGCCAACCTGGATTCCTCGTCCAAAGCATCCGCTGCCAAAGTCAAAGAGTCCGTCAGGCAACTGGGCTCTGGAATCGTAGGGGAGGGGGCCACTGTTCCTATCTCAGGGCAGGGTCTTGACGCGCTTGCCGTCCGGTCTGGGGAAGCCCTTCTCCTGACCATCACCCCCAATGGTGGTTACGGCGCGGATACGACCCTGGTGGAATGGTCTGTGGAAGAGGTCGGTCAGGATGGCAAAACCGGACGGGTTTGGTCGTTGAACGACCTGCTCAAGGATTTCCACGCATCCAACCCCCATCCCGACGGCCATGGCCATGGCGGAACCTGGTTCCTGCTAGCCAACAAGGATGGGGCGCGCCTCCTGCCTGAAAAGGCCACCCATATCAACAATCGTCCCGAACTCGCTGCCTGGCGGCTCACGGACAATCCGGCGGTTTTGGTCAACACCAACCCCCAGCCTGTCCAGGTTTGGACCACCCTTCGTGCCCGCAGTGTTTTTGTGCACCCCGGACCGGATACCCCGGTGGCCATCGCCTGGCGCAGCCCCATCACCGGCACCGTGCGCGTGAAGGGAACCGTGGCCGATGCCCACCCCGCCCCCCTGGATGGCGTTGGCTGGAGACTGGAACATGTTTCATCACCCCAATGGTGCGCAGATCTGCTGACCCAGGCTGAAGTAGGGCGGGATCTAGCCACGGTGGATTCTCGTCTGACGGAACTGCGCGCGCAAAGACAACGGTTTCCCGTCGCATTTGCCGTGGCCGAAGGAAAAGCGGCCGACACCAAAACGCATCAGCGCGGCGATCCGGAAAAACCCGGTGACATCGCGCCCCGGAAGAATCTGGATATTCTGGGTGGCCAGACATTGTCAAATCCCAAATCCAGCGGTCGGCTGGAGTTGGCAAACTGGTTCACTTCGCCGGCCAACCCCCTTACCGCCCGTGTGATGGTCAACCGCCTATGGCAATGGCACATGGGCAAAGGACTGGTGGCTACGCCCAGCGATTTTGGCACCCGGGGCACCCTGCCGAGCCATCCGCAACTGCTCGACCACCTGGCCAGCGAATTCATCCGCTCGGGCTGGAGCCTAAAAGCGATGCACCGACTGCTGGTGCTGAGCGCGACCTACCGCCAGCAAGCGGTGGCTACTGACACAAGCGGGCTTTTTGTTGGGCATTTGCGTCGCAGGCTTACCGCTGAAGAAATCCGCGACAGCCTGCTGGCCGCCACCGGTGAACTCGATGCCATCCCCGGACAGGCCCACCCGTTCCCTCCGGAAACCACCTGGAGTTTCACCCAGCATGGTCCCTTCGCCGCGGAATATCCCACCAACAAGCGTTCCGTCTACCAGATGCAGAAGCGCAACCGGCGCGACCGTTTCCTCGCATTGTTTGATGGCGCCGACCCCAACGCCACCACCGCCACCCGGGAGGCGACGACCGTTCCCACGCAGGCCCTCTACTTCCTGAATGACCCGTTCATTCGCGCCCGGATCGAGGGGCTGGAAAAAAAACTGGCCTCCTTGCCCAACGATGGCGCCCGTCTTGAGCAGGCCTGCCGACTGCTCTATGGCCGGAAGGCTCATGACGCGGACCGGCTGGACATGGCTGAATTCCTTGCCGAATACCCCTCCGCCGCAAAAGCCGAGGCTTGGCGCGGCTGGTTGGGCGTGATGCTGGCCGCCAATGAGGTGCTCTATGTGGACTAGTCGCCCAAGCCGTCGCCAGGCGATTCGCAGCATGGTGGCCGGCAGCCCGCTGATGGCGGGCATTCTGCAACCCCTGCTTGCCCGCGGTGGAACCGCCACCGGTGACGCGTTGGCACCCCGCTCCCCCCCCTCCACCCCCAAAGCAAAGCGGGTGATCTTCCTGTTCATGACAGGTGGCGTGTCGCATGTGGACACCTTCGATCCCAAACCCCGCCTGACCAGCGATGTGGGCAAGGAGGTGAAACTGGATCACCCGGAGATAAAGGATCGCCCCGGTTATGAACGGATCTTCCTCAAAAAACCGCAGTGGACCTTTCGGCCCGACTCTGTGACCGGGATCGAGGTGAGCGACCTCTTCCCCCATGTGCGCGGCTGCATGAGCGATATCGCACTGATCCGTTCGATGCACACCGACCATTCCAATCACTACAACGCCACACTGGGAATGCACACCGGCTCATTCGCCTTCGCGCGGCCCAGTATCGGCGCCTGGGTCAGCTACGGGCTGGGCACTGAAAAC
Source organism: Planctomycetaceae bacterium UBA6894 (assembly GCA_002451275.1). Lineage (GTDB taxonomy): Bacteria > Planctomycetota > Planctomycetia > Gemmatales > Gemmataceae > UBA6894. The sequence continues at coordinate 19,541 of DKBS01000049.1, forward strand.
AATAACCTGCCCTCGTTTGTGGTCATCGCCCCCGCGCAGACCTATGCCGGCACCCAAGTCTACGCCAGCGATTTTCTACCCGGTGCCCACCAAGGCACTTTGGTGGTGCCGGGTGCAGAACCAGTGGCCAATGTAAGGCCAGCCCTGCCAACCAACCAGCAACTGGCCCAACTGAAAGCCTTGCAAAAACTGGACGGCCGGCACCTACAGGCCCGGGGCGATGACCCGGCCCTTGCCGCACGCATCCGCTCGTTTCAGACGGCGTTTGGCATGCAGATGGCTGTTCCTGAAGCTTTTGACCTGACCCGTGAAACGGATGGCACGCTGAATCTTTATGGGCTCGGCCGGGGACAGACCAGCGGGTTCGGCTGGCAATGTCTGGTAGCCCGGCGCCTGGTCGAGCGGGGCGTCCGCTTTGTGGAGCTGATTGACACCGGGTCCTCCGGCAACTGGGACTCCCATGGCGACATGATGGATCATGAGCGGCTGGCACGGAATGTGGACCGCCCCATCGCCGGACTGCTGCGGGACCTGAAGAACCGTGGCATGCTCGACGACACGCTGGTGGTGTGGACCACTGAATTCGGCCGCACACCCTTCAACAACACCGCGGACGCTAAGGGGCGTGAACACCACAACTGGGCATTCAGTTCCTGGCTGGCTGGCGCCGGCGTCAAACGGGGCACCGCCTACGGGGCCACCGATGAATACGGCATGAGGGCCCAGGACAACAAAGTGCACATCCACGACTTCCACGCCACCATCCTGCATCTGATGGGATTCGATCACGAGCGTCTCACCTACCGCCACGCCGGCCGCGATTACCGGCTGACCGATGTGGCCGGCGAGACCGTGCGCGGGGTTCTGGCATGAGGCTGAGCATTGCCTGGTTGACGGTTGTCCTTCTGCCATTGCCCGCCATCTCGGGCCCGGCGGAAGACCACTTCGAAAACACTATTCGCCCGGTCCTTGCGCAAAACTGCCAGAAATGCCACAGCGACAAAAAACAACAGGGAGGACTGCGGCTCGACAGCCGTGAAGCGCTGTTGAAAGGGGGCGACACCGGCCCGGCCCTTGTTCCCGGCAAGCCGGATGACAGCCTGTTGATCAAGGCGATCCGTCACACCGGCGATCTGAAGATGCCCTCGAGCAAAATGCTGCCAGCCGAGCAGATCGCCCATCTGGAGCGCTGGGTTCGCGACGGCGCCGTATGGCCTGGGCCAGCCGCCTCCTTGCCTGGTGGCAATGTGATGGCATTTGGCAAGGACCTCTGGTCGCTTCAGCCTGTGCGTCAGCCATCGCTGCCCGTGGTGCAAAATGCCGGGTGGCCCAAAACAGCGATTGATCGTTTCATTCTGGCCCGCCTGGAAAAGGAAGGGCTGGCCCCCGTGGGTGACGCGGACAAGCGCACCCTGATCCGCCGGGCCACTCTCGACCTGACCGGCTTGCCTCCCACTCCGGGGGAGATTGCGGACTATCTGTCCGACAACTCACCGGATGCCTTCGCCAGGGTGATTGACCGTCTGCTAGCCAGCCCACGCTACGGTGAACGCTGGGGCCGCCACTGGCTGGATGTAGCCCGCTACGCAGACACCGCCGGGGATGGCGCCGATTATCCCACCCCCGAAGCCTACCGTTACCGGGACTGGGTCATCGACGCGGTGCAGGCTGATATGACGTATGACCAGTTCATCCGGCTACAGATTGCCGGCGACCTGCTCACCAATCCCCAATCAACCGACTACGCCTCCGGTGTCACCGCCACGGGCTTCCTGGCTGTCGGCAAGCGGTATGGCTACGCCCCCAATGGCGACTTCCAGCACCTCGACATCGCTGATGTCATCGAGTCTGTCGGCCGCTCGGTGCTTGGCCTCAGTCTTGGGTGCGCCCGCTGCCATGATCACAAATACGACCCCATCAGCATCCGCGACTACTACGCTCTGTATGGCATTTTCCAAAGCACGCAGATGAGCTTCCCCGGCGGTGAGGAACACAAACGCCCCGCCAACCTTGCCCCGCTGGTTTCACCCAGCGAAGCCAGACGCCTCGATGACGAACAAACCAGGCAGTTCGCCGCCATCCGCTCCGAAGTGGAAAAACTTCAGGCCCTTCGCGCCCAACTGGATGGCAGCGAATGGGCAGGTGGCCCCGATCTTGGTTTTGAAGGCCAGGCCAGCGGCCAGCCGCCTGCCAAACCCTGGCTGTCCCAGGGGCCCAATACCGTCATTCCCGACGCGCAGAGCCCTTTCACCCATATCCATCCTGCCGGCAAACAAGGCGTTCGCATGGCCGCCAGCGTGCCCCATGACGGGATTCGCATGGTTCTTCCCCGTCCCATGCGCAAGCAATCGGGCGCAAAAATGCACCTGGCCATCGATTTTCGTACCCTTGCCGAGCCCAAGGAACCTGGTGCCTGCCGCTTTTACTTCGGCCGCGGCGTGATCGAGTCCACCGCCATCGATTTCTCGATCTCCACCAACCAGTTCGCCATCCGCCAAGCCGATGGCTGGAAGGTTCTACGCACCATTGAACCGGGCGTGTGGCACTCCCTGGCCGTGACACTCGATCCGGAAAGCGGCACGATCCACGGTGTGGTGGGCAAACCTGGCGATCTCACCACCATTCAGGGCACAATTCAATCCACCTGGGACGGTGTGATCGACACCTTCATTTGCGATGGTCTTGGCCATCTACCCGGCAGGGTATGCACGCACGATCTGGACAATATCGCCATCAGCCAACAACCACTCGGGAAGTTCGGCGGACCTACAGTGAGCCGGCCACCTCCGCTTCCCGATGCCAAGGATCGCATCGCCCAGGTGGACGCCACCTTGGCCGGGCTGAAAAAGAAGCAGGATGGCCTGGCCAATCGCAAGCCCTACCCCATGGCCTACGCTGTGGCAGAAGGAAAACCGACCAACGCCAAAATTCAGTTGCGCGGTGAACCCGACAAATTGTCCGACGAAGTTTCCCGGCGGTTCCTGGAAATCCTGGGCGGCCATAAGGTGTCGTCAGGCAGTGGCCGCAAGGAAATGGCCCTGTGGTTGACCGACAAGCAAAACCCTTTCACGGCCCGGGTGATGGTGAATCGCATCTGGCAATGGCACTTTGGCCGGGGCCTGGTCGCCACAGCCAGTGATTTTGGCACCCGGGGGGAAGCCCCCAGCCACCCCGAACTGCTGGACCATTTGGCCAATCAGTTGGTGAACTCTGGCTGGTCGATCAAGGCCATGCACAAGGCCCTGATGCTTTCGCGGGTTTACCAACTGGCCGCCGACCCTTCCCCCGACCAACAGGCCAAGGATCCCACCAATCGTCTTTGGGGCCATTTCCAACGACGCCCCCTGGACGCTGAGAGCTTGCGTGACCAGATGCTTTTTGTCAGCGGCACCCTCGACCTGTCCCGCCCCGGCCGTCATCCCTTTCCCGCTGAGGAGACCTGGGGGTTCACCATCCACAACCCGTTCCACGCGGTGTATGAATCGAATCACCGCTCGGTCTACCTGATGAGCCAGCGCAACCGCCGTCACCCCTACCTGGCGCTGTTCGACGGGGCGGACCCCAATCTTTCCAGCGCCGGCAGGCTACCCACCACCACACCGACCCAAGCGCTCTACCTGATGAACAGCCCCCAGGTACACCAGCAGGCTGGCGCCTTTGCCAAGCGTCTGCTGGCCGTACCCGGCGATTCTCCCTCCCGTTTGCGGCTCGCCATGGAAATGACCACGGGCCATCCCCCCGGCCCCGATGGCGAACGCGAAGCCCTGGCTTTCCTTGAGCAATCACGCCAAAAGCTGGCGGCGCAAGCCGGGAACAACCCTGATACCGACCTCCAAGCCTGGACAGGACTGTGCCGCGTGCTGCTAGTCAGCAACGCGGCCATGCACATCGAGTGACCACCATGCAACCACTCTCGCGTCGAAACATGCTGAAGAGGGCATCGGGTGGTTTCGGGGCCATCGCGCTGGCTGGCATGCTGGCTGAGGAAGCGCGCAGCCAGCCGGCTGATCCCATGGCCCCTCGGGCAGGACATTTCCCTGCCAAGGCCGACCGGGTGATATTCCTCTACTCGACGGGTGGCGTGTCCCATCTTGATACCTTTGACCCCAAGCCCGAACTCACCAAGCGCCATGGTCAAACCATCACCGCCACCCGCTGGCTGAACAAACCGGGCAAGTTCGACCGTTACCTCATCCAGTCCCGTTTCCAGTTCGCCCCGCGCGGAAAAAGCGGCATCCCCACCAGTGAACTGTTTCCGCAAATCGGCAGAGTTGTCGATGACCTGTGCGTGCTCAACGCAATGGTTGCCGACAGTGACGGGCATGACAAAGGCACCCTGGCCGCCCACACGGGTTCGGCGCAATTCGCCCGCCCCAGCGTGGGTTCATGGGTCAGCTATGGTCTGGGCACGCTCAACCGCAACCTGCCCTCGTTCATGGTGCTGGCCCCCAAAGCCCCCTACTCCGGGGCGCAGGCCTGGGGAGCTGATTTCCTGCCTGGTTGCCATCAGGGCACACATGTCATGCCCGGTCCGGACCCGCTGCCCCATGTGAAGCGACCCACCGGCGCCGGACCGCTTCAAGAAATGGAACTGGGCCTGCTGGCCCGGCTGAATCAGGCCCACCAAACGCAGCATGGAGCGGACCAGGCTTTGGAGGCCCGCATCCGCTCATTCGAGACAGCCTTTGGCATGCAATCGGCCGCGCCTGAAGCGTTTGACCTCTCGCGGGAAAGTTCCGAAACCCTGAAGCTTTATGGCATCGAACCCGGCGCCACCCAGGGATTCGGCTGGCAGTGCCTGGTTGCACGTCGGCTTGCCGAGCGTGGTGTGCGTTTCCTGGAACTGATCGATGTGGGCTCCAGCAGCGCCGAGAACTGGGATTCCCACGGCAACATGGCAGACCACATCCCCCTTGCCAAAAAAATTGACCAACCGATCGCAGCGCTTATCACGGACCTGAAAAGAAGGGGCATGCTGGACAGCACGCTGGTGGTCTGGACGACGGAGTTTGGCCGCACCGCCTTCAACGCCACCAAGGATCACCCCGGTCGCGAGCACCACAACCTGGTGTTCACCTCCTGGATGGCCGGGGGGGGTGTGAAGCCCGGTGTGGTGCATGGCAAATCCGACGAATTGGGCATCTTTCCCTTGGAGGGCAAGGTCCATACCCATGACTTGCACGCCACCCTGCTGCACCTGCTCGGGCTGGACCATGAACGCCTCACCTACCGCCACGCCGGGCGGGACTACCGGCTGACGGACGTGGCGGGAGAAGTGGTGAAACCGATCCTGACTTGAGTGTTAGCCAGGATTTTCTGGCGATGTTTCCTCTCGCGTTTGAAGACTAAAAGCCTGTCGGAACGCGATGGCCAATTCCGCAGGCCCCCGGAACCTTTTCTCGGGGTCCGGATTCAGCGCCTTTCGGAACAGGGCGTTGGTCACAGCCGCGGGGTAATCAGAATTCCCAGGATCAAATTCCGGCAATTCCTTTTCCTTCATGTTCAGGACAGCTTGCCTGGAGGGGCTTCCGGGATCAAACGGCATTTTCCCGGTCAGGTAATGCAGCATGCATGCCGCTATCGCGTAGACATCGGTTGCCAGATTGCCGGGTTGGCCGGTTCCAAACAGTTCCGGTGCCCGGTAGTGGACCAAGCTCCCCAGCAGAGGGTTTCCGGCCTCGTCCCTGTAGGCGATCCTGCCGTCCAGGGGCAGGGGCAGAAACCCTACCCGCAGCCGGTCCGCCGCGTCGAAAAACAGAGTTCCTGGATGCAGGCACCCATGAACCACACCCGTCTCATGAGCCTCCAGCAGGGCCTTGCAGGCGCTGACTGCGTACCGGGCCAATCGCCCCGGCTGCACACGGTCTCCCAGAAAGATCCTCTTGGACATGGTGCCCAGCAGGCTGTAATCCCTAATCACATACCAGAGCACTTTCTTGTCGGAGAGCACCTTCCGGCCGACTTCGTGCAGATCCAGAATCGCGATGTTCTTCATGCGCCCAAGGATGGAGCTATCCTGCAGGAGGCGCCGAACCCAGGCCTCATCTTCTCCGAATGCGGGTGGAAATATCTGCAGGATCACCGGCCCGCGCCTCTTGTCGGAATAGCCCAGGAAGAATTTGCCTTCCCGGGTCTTTCCCAAAAGGCGGCCGACATTCACCCCGCACAGCATGCGGGACCCGTCCACCGGTTCACCCAAATCCACCAGGTAGGCGCCAGATCCCACCCGCAGGATGTCCCCTTTCTTGACGGGCATCACCGATTCACGCAGGTCATTCACATGACAGTCACCGCGACCCCGCAAATCAAACAGCAGCCACTGGCCATCCTTGTCGCAGAACAAGATGGCATGCCGGATTGCCATGCCCTTGCCGCGAATCACCCAGTCGCAGCCAGGCTGGTTGCCGATCAAAACCGGCTTTCCCGGGACGAAGATCACCTGGGGCCCCTCGGTGAACCCCTGGGGAGTGAGAATTAGCAGCCTGGGTGGAGCGGGTGGAGCCAACAATCCACCCGCCTCCATGTCTCCCAAATAGGAGGGAAAGGTCTGGGCATTTACCAGCTTCCGCTTGGCCAACTGGTCCAACAGTTCCTTGGCAGTCTTTATTCCACGGCGTGGAGGACTTTTGGGAATTATCGCCTCGATGACATCCAACAGGGTGGAGGGAACCAGGGGCAAGGCTCCGCGGAGATCAAGCAGGCGTTTGGTCGGGTCCAAATGCCAGGCCAGGGTATCACCCTGCTCTCCCGGCCCGAACAGGCCGAGATAGGCGGCACCGGTCAGGGCCTCCAGAGCCAGATAACCCAGGCTGTATAAATCGGAACCAGGGCCAACCGGGCCGAACGCCGAATCATTGCATTCCGGAGCCTGGTACCTGGGCAAAGGATCGGAATCGGGCATGGGGTCCTTACCCCTGTAAGCGAAGGGACGGAAATCCCCCAGCAACAGCCTGCCGTCAGGCCCGATGAAAACCGAGGAGGTACCCAGGGCGGTGTGAAGCAAACCCGCCCCGTGCAGGGCTTCCAGCGCCTGGCCGCATTGCTCCAGCAGGCTTGCCACCAAGGTCGGATTCATTTTGCCCTTTCGGGCAAGGTACTGCGCCAGCGTGCATTGGGCCTCGCCATACACCAGGGTTTTTCCCTGGCGCAGGATTTCCACAGGCTTCAGGAACCAAGGACTTTCCAACTTCCTGAACAGCTCGAACTCGGCCTTCAACTGCCGTGCCTGGTACCCGTCGGGGTCGGGGCCCTTGACCTCTTTGACCACATGCCGCAGGCCGGTCATCGTGTCCTCCTGCAGAAGGACTGATACCCCGTTGCCTTCCCGCAGGATGCCTACCGTCTTGAATGACATCAAATGCCTCGCTTGGTGGACGATTTCACCGGGTCTCCGGTTCCCGGGGTCCTACTTCTTGGGCAGCCTGCGGTGCAACAGGACCAACTGTCCTCCTACCGTAGTGCCCAGCTTTTTCAATTCCGCCCGAAACGCGGCCAAGTCATCGCCCTTCAAGCGGAGCGGGGCGTCCTCGGCAGCCATGCGCTCGAGCAGGGCCCTTGCTTGATCCAGGCAACGAAAGGCCTCGGGAATCTTGTTTTGTTTCACATAGATGCTGGAATCATCCATCAGCCGCCGAACCTGGGCGATGGGAGGCCCCAGTATCGGATCTTTTGACTGACTTTCCAACACCGCAGATAACCCCGTGGTGGATTTTGGCACAAAGGCGGCACGATTGGGCTGCATCACAAGGAACACGGATACGGCGACGCAGCCGGCTATGAACAGATACTGCCAAATCTGGGTCTGCTTTTTTGCGGTACCTGGCGGGAGAATGACCACGGGCTGGGTGCCGGTGGCCAGACCCTCGTGCGATACCAGGCGAAGGAGCGTGTTGGCCGTGGGTTGGAGCAGGCCGCCCTCATACCAGGTGGCCTGCTGGCCTGATTCCAGCACCTGGGAATCCAGGAAGATTCCGGTGGGCATCCGGTTGACCACCAGCCAACCGCCCTGCTTGTTGACCAAATGCAGGTTACCATCCGGCCAACCCGGGTCACGCATGCGTATGTGGCAACCGCCGCCGCGTCCGATGCGGACCTCCCGCGCCTGGACCACATAGCTCCAGCCGGCGTCAGCGCCCTGCACCACTTCTATCCGCACCGCCATGAAACCATAGTCCTTTCAGCCCCTGGCCTGGTCCACCATCAAGGCACCGCGGTGGTAGGCAATTTCCCTGTGGGCGCCACCTGCACGAGGATCACCGAACCGGCGATCAGGATCAGGCAGGCGAACATCACGCACATGGCCGGCCATGTGATATGCACCTTGGCCTCCTCCGCTGCCTTTTCGAGCCACTGGATGCGCCGTTGCCTCATCTGCTCGGTCAGGTTGCCCAGGGTATCCTTCAGCTTGCTTCCCTTTTCCTCCGAGGTGTTGACCGAAAGCACCATGGCCTGGATGTCGGGATCAAGCAACCGTTCATCCATCTCGTTCAGGGCCTCCTGCTGGGTTGACCCCTGGTCCATACGCGCGTCTACCCGCGAGAATTCATGGCCCAGCGCGCTGTCGGGAACCTCCATGGCCACCGCCTGAAGACATTCCTGGAAGGTGCCAGCCCCGGCTTCCATCATCAGGGACATGAGATCCAAGCCGTACACCAACTGGTACACAACATCGCGCCTGTGCTTTTCCGCCTTGGACACCTCGGACGCCAAGGCCAACTGGGGCCAACCGAAGAGAACACCCAAGCCCAGAACCAATCCGAGAACCGCCGGAGCCCCTATCAGCAGTGGGAACATGCCCACCGCCAATCCCATGAACAGGCCCTCGACATATTTGACAGCCCACCACTCTCCCGGCGTCCAAAATCCCAGGGCCACGATATCCAGGGTCTTGCGGATTTTCGCCATGGTCTGCGCGGTGGAACCCGGCGTGTGCTCAAGCTTGTCGGCAAACGGCAAAATCACGGGTTCCAGCGCGTTGAACAACGATGAGGCTTCGCGAACCCGCTTGCGCCGGTTCAGTTCAATGCCCGGCAGAGCCTCGTCATTGCGAGGCCAATACATCACGGTGATCCACCACCAACCGGCAAGCACGCCGGCCAGGCTGGAAAGGCCCAGGCATAACAGAGTCATGCGTTGGTCGATGACCGCCAAGAGCATCATGGTGTCATGGGCCCCCTCATCCATTCGGCCCCGCGATGATCCGAGAGGCCCACATCAGGCTCACATAGGTGATCAAGGCGGTGACCAGCAGCAAAATCTGACCGGGCAGGGTGAAAAACACCACACCGCCGATATCACGGTTGAACATGGTCATCATCAGGAGGAAACCGACCGGAAAAAAACCCAGCACAGTGATCATCATCCTTCCGGCGGCGGTATCCGCCTCGCGCTTTCGCCGCACCCTTTCCAGTTCCTGAAGGCTGCGGGTGATCCGCTCCAACACCTCGGCCAGCGGACCCCCGCGCTCCAGAGCCACCTTCAGAACGGTCACCAGCAGACTCATGCTTTCCATCTTCAAATTGCCGCGCATGTCCTCCAGAGCCAACCGGATCTCGGCCCCCTGGGCCATACGCTGACGCACCTTCTGGAAATGCCAGCGCAAAGGTTCAGGCAGACGTTGGCTGACCTCCTCGATCGCCTCAGTGAGGGAGGTGCCGGCGCGCAACTGGCCGGCCAACTGGCGGGTGGCGGACGGGATCTGGGACTCCAGCAACGCCTGGTGGCGTTTGACCCTGGACCGCAACCAATTGGGGAAAAACTGGTTGGCCACAAAGGCGGCGAAAATCCCCACCGGCACCATCCCCAACAGCGACGGAACAATCAGGAGCGCCAGGGTTGCGACCCTCCAGGTCCGGAGCCAGTCGGTCAGATACCCGCTTTCCAGCCCCAGCGCACTCATCTTCCCCTCGAGCTCGGCGCGGAGGGGTTGATCGAACCGGTCGGTCCAATCCAGGACCAGGGGCACCGTCACGAATGTGGTGGCACCGGTCAAAAAGCAGGCTGCCAGGCTGACAGGACTCATACCGCGCTTTCCTCGCCGAGCAGCGCGACAGGATCCTTGACCAGCCCCATTTCAATCAGCGAATCCAGGAAAGTGGGCAGGCTTCCTGTGGGCTCCATCTCGCCGGCTTCTCCCTCACGCTTGAACAGGGAGGAAATGACCACACCGCCCTCGTCGATCCCGACGACCTCGGCTATCTCCCGGACGACCTTGCGCTTGCGGATTTGCGTCACGGTGCGCGGCTCGGACTCGCCGGGAGCCGGTGGAATTTCCTTTGTTTCACGGGTGGTCACCACCCCCAACTGGACAATGAGATCCACCGCGGAGACGATTTGGCGGTGAATGGCCTCCACCGGCAGCACTGAATCGGCATTCTGCTGCACGAGCACCTCCAGACGCTCGATCACACCCCCGGGCGTGTTGGCGTGGAGGGTGGTCATGGAGCCATCGTGCCCGGTATTCATCGCCTGCAGCATGTCAATGGCCTCGCCGCCGCGGCATTCGCCCACGACGATCCGGTCAGGCCGCATGCGCAGGGAGTTTTTCACCAAGTCGCGGATTGAAACCTCGCCACCGCCCTCCGTGTTGGCCTTTCGGCCCTGCAAAATCACCACATGGGGCTTGGGGATCTGGAGTTCGGCGGTATCCTCGATGGTGACCACCCGCTCCTTGTCCGGGATATAACCGGCCAGCGCGTTGAGCAGCGTGGTTTTTCCTGTGCCGGTGCCACCGGCGACAATGATGTTGCGTCGGTTGATCACCGCCGCCTCGAGGAACCTGTCGGCCGCGGGGGTGAGGGATTTGAACCGGTCCACCAGGTCGCGCATGGTGATCCGCTGCCTGGGGAACCTGCGGATGGTGAGGCAGGGCCCTTTCAAGGCCAGGGCGGGCATCACCGCGTTGACGCGGCTGCCGTCAGGCATGCGGGCGTCCGCCAAGGGCTGGGCCTCGGAAATCTGGCGTCTGGCGCGGGCAACAATCTTGTTGATGGTGATCAGCGGGTCGGTCAGGAACCGGCGACCGGAGTTCTCCAGCACCCCGTTCTTTTCAATGAAGATCGTATTGGCATCGACCACCATGATCTCGTTGATGGTGGGATCGTCGAGCAATTCCTCGAGGGGGCCGAAACCAAAATAAAAGTCCTTGATCTCTTCCTTTAGGCGACGCAGGGCCAAATAGCGCCTCGTCAGGGGGTTGGGTGCTGATTTGCCCCCCATCAGGTCCTGCCACAAACGCCAAAATCCGTTCCGGACCACCCCCATCTGCGCGGTGAGATCGTCCAACCCCTCGAGGCCCAGCCCCGCCTCGAGCCTCACGACCAGACCCTGCAGCTCCTTCTCCATCTCGGGCTGGTTGGTGCGCAGGCGACGCCATGTCTCGACTTCGCTTTGGTCCTTGAAATTCTCGGTCCGCAATCCGGAGGTTGCGATCAGACGGTTGAGGAGGGCAGAACGGACGCCCACCCCAGCGAGAAAATCAGCGATGGCTGTGACCTTACCCGGGTCAGGGATTTCGCCCGACTGACTGGCAATTTCCTCGATTTCGGTCTCCAAGGCGTGGACATAGGAATCCTTCACCCAGTCCGCCTTGTCGCCTGTGTCGGTGGCGTGAAGGTCCAGCAGTTGCTGATGGACGCTTCGTACCAGGTTGACCGACTTATCCTCCATGGCGGTGAGGGTGGACGAATCATCCTTGGACGAATCATCCAGAGAAACCGTGAGCGTGTAGGGGCCCAATTCCACCTGCACGCGCCGTCTTTTCAGCGGCAGATACTCGTCCCGGCGGGTGAGAACCTGACCGTCCACCCGGATGGGCTTCCCGGACCGGTTCCAGAAACGCCAGCCCTCCCCCCCGCCCACATCGTTGTCAAACACACCGGCCTCCAGGCCGATCTGCGGACTCTCCAGGACCAGGTGGTTGTCCGGGTGGTGACCGATACGGACCGGGTTGAGACGCGGCGGCAATTCCTTGTAGCCGGTCTTGCCCGTCAACTTGTTCACATACTCAATGCGCATGGTTTCTCACGCAGATCATTTGTCCTTGCCAGGGGCTGCCGGTTTTGCGGCTGGCAGCCCCGGAATGGGCGGTGCGGCAGGCCCCTTGGGCTGGGGCTGGGGGTTGACTGGATTGGCGGCAGGCGGCTTGTTCGGGGCAAATTCGTTCGGCTGCAGGACAACCGGCGGCAATCCAATACCCTTTTCGTCGAGGTTGTAACGCTCCACACTTTGGATCCGATCGTCCGAACCACGGCCGGTACGCAAGGCAATGATCGCCGCCGCCGCAGGCTCCACCAACACTTTGCCCTCGAGACCAGGGGGCATCATGCGGACTGCCAAAGTTAACTTTCGCGCAGCCAGACGTTCCCGGGATGGCAAATCGATTCCAAGGAGCCGGAATGGCCCCACCCGTAAAATGGCACCCGTCATACGACTGTTTTCCCCGGGAAGCATCTCGGGGCAGAGGCACACAACCCAATCCCCTGGCCGAAGATCATTGGCCACCCTCTGGGCAGGAATCGACAGGGTCAGGGTGGATTCGTTTGGTTGCAGTTGGGCAGTGATGTCCTCCACGGAGCTTCTCACATCCCGCAACAGGACCAACTCGCCCGCCTTCAGGTCCCGGTTCAAGGTTTTCTGAACCACCCGCCCCAGGTCACCCTGGTGGAGGATGGACTGCAGGGCTTCCGGCGGAGCTGTGACGGCAAGCACCGTCATATTTTCCTCCCTGAGGGGTTGCCCGGCCTTCAGGTCGGTCTTCGCCACCATCAGGGGGATGGGATCCTTGACGGTACGCAGCACCGCGAAATTCACGCCGGCGGCAGCGATGGCAAACAGCAGGGGAATCCACCAGGAACTGGGTCTCATGGTCGGCTACTCTCTTCCATTCCAGGCCTGACCAACAGCCAGCCCCGCACTTGTCTTGAATTGGGCTCGTTCACCGCCCCGGTCGCCTCGCGCCATTGGCAAAGCAGCGGGGTACCATGCCAAGTCACCTGCCATGCGCCGGCAGCCATAGCCTTGATTGTACCGCCCCCCATGCCTGCCAAATGTTCCATCAAATCCTCTCCGGATTGATAGCCTGTGGTGGCCAAGAGTTCGGAGGCCACCCGACCATCGGGCTCTACCTTCCGGCGCAAGGGAACAAGGCTTGGCACCGAATCGAACCAGGCTGAGGGGATGCCCTTCCGGGTTTGACTGCGAACCTTTTCCTCCAAAGTTTTCACTTGATGTGGACTCGGTTTATTTTGCAGTTCCCCCGGCTCTGCAATCATCCACTCCCATCCGTCGTCCCCCCACGCCAGGAAAGCCTCGGCCCACCCATCCGGTTTTTCAGGCTTTCGGAACGATTCGCGAGGCACCGACTTTCCGGCCAGGAAGAAAATCCCGCCCCGGCCACCCGAATAAAAGACAAAAATTGTCAAAATCCATATGGAGGAGCAAAGACCCAGCAGGACCCAGCGCCACCCATTCCGACCTGCCTTCCAGGCCATTAAGGATTGCGCTCCAATCCCATGGTGGCCAGGTAGAGACTGTCCACAACCAATCCCAGATTTCCTAAAAGATTCTTCGCTCCGGCGACATTACCTCCACCGCTGGCCTGGCCCAGGACAATCTGGATACTGTTCAGGTCCTTCTGAACCGCCAATGAGCCACCCACTATTGCCGGATTGAGCTTGGAGGTATTGGCCGTTCCGAACCAATTGAGGTCCGTCTGGGTGATTGCCCGGGTCAACAGCGCCAACGTTCCGTGGGGCGCCCAGTAGCCGGGAACCGTGTTCCAGGCCGATATGTTGGAGGCACCCCAGGTGCCGGCAACCACCGTGGTGGATGACTGCGAGGACAATTGGTCGGGCAATGCTGCCGATATTCCGGTCCACCGGGGATGATCGCTCCTCACGCTGCCCTCCACGCTACTGAACATGGGGTCGGCACCGGTTTGCAGCATGTTTGGCTGGGGGGCTGACAAGCGGTCCCGCCAACCAACCTGGCGCGCGGCGGCCGCATCGGAGACAGTCACAATGGAAACCCGCGCCACATAGAGCAGCAGCATGCCGGTCATCAACAACACCGGCAGCACCAGTACGAATTCCAACGGGGCGGAACCGCTTCTCGGACGCTTGATGCAATCGTGTTTCATTTCCATGGTTGGCATTTTAATGGCCCGCCAAAAACGCTTGGGGCAAACCTGCCATGTCGGCCAGATTGGCTGGAAAATCACCGAGCAGGCCCGAAAGGTAACCGGCCGCTTCTCCTGCCCGACTGGTAGGCACCAAACGCACCTGCCAATCGGGCTTGGGAATAGGCTGGGCCACGGTATCGGGCGGAGTGTCTTTGTCGGGCCCGGTCTTGGTGTCGAATCCGGGCCCGGGATGGGTCACCACCTGACTGGCCCAGACCAGCGTGTCCCAGCCATCGTTGTCTTGGTAGCCGGTGGCTGGGACGGCAACCGTCGGGTTAGCCGCGTAAATCATGGCCTGGGAATAGGCCGCAATTTTCCCGTCAGCGGAAACCGCACCTCCAAGCAATTTGGGCAGGAAACTGGAACGGTCATCGCGCCAGGCAAATCCCACCACGCAAAAGCGCTGATCCGCGTTTGTGGAGTTGTATCGCCAAATCTGGGTGCGGTGGTTTGAGGCGTTTGTCGTATCCGCCATGACAAAAGGGTTCCAGGCTACCTTGGTGCCTATTGCCTTTTTCATCCGCTCGGCAATTCCCTCGGTAGTGATCTTGGTCCGCCGCCAGTAGTAATCCTTGAACCGGCCCAGTAAGACTGAATCCTGACCCCAAAGCAAAAGGGAACGTCGATGGTATTGAACCCATGGCGAAGTAGCCCGTACCCAATGGCTATCGACCGGAGCGACATTTCCAGATTCCCTCGCAACAGGAAGGGTGGGATCAGTTGGATAAATCTCCGCCACCTGTTCGCCTCGCACCCCCTCCACGGCAGCCTGAGCCAACTGTGGGGCCTCCGTCACCACCTGCGCCGTGTAGGCATCCAAGGCGGCCAACTGGCTCCACACCGCGGCGTTCATTGATTGGGTTTCGCGGGTCGCCTTTAGCAAGGCGTCAAGGGCTTTGGTTTCCAAAACGATTTTCTTCTGGAGAATCAGGGCCGCATTGGCGATCTGAATAGACTCTGCTTCCATGTCTTTATAAAATTTTGAGTTGTTTGGTTTATCATATGTAGATTTTGCGTTCAACAAACCCGCATAAAACTGTGCAACATACGTGTGAAAGACCACCACCTTCAGCCGACGAAAAGAATCACCAATAGCCCCTCGAAGGTCATCGTAAATCCAATTGCCGTTGGCGTCCTGCCGGTTATTTCTGTCCAGAACGAGGACAGACTCGGGATCCGGCATTACACGGGTGAGCTCACCGGCAAAACGGGCGGCCTCGTAACCAATTTTTCCAACTACCGTAGGGGCACCCATCCGATTCTGGTAGATCGGCTTGCTGTATGGCTCATCCTTATTGATAAACTGCGTAAGGAATCCATCTCCAAAATCACTCTTTTTTGGATTCAATGAAAAATTGATCAGGTTGCCAAGACTGTTACTGCCGAACCAATCTCTTGCCTCCTGAAAACGGGTGGGAGGCGGAACCTGTGTTAATTTACGCTCCCAATTATCTTGGTGAACACCCCAAGAGTTGATCAGGCCCGGCGGATAGAAAGTAAAGGCAAAGGGAGGATTTTCATCCAGACTTCCATCGGGATAAATCCCATCGAGTGCCGCGTGCAAGGCGCCGATCGCGGCCAATTCACCCGACAGGTGCTGCGCGTGCGCCAGGGTGTTCATGCCGCGGGCGAGGGGAACCGCCGCGCTGTAGGCCACCGCGTCGGCGGCATTTTGCACCTCCACCCTCAGCCGTGAAGTTCGGCCGACATTGCCCACCAGACTGACCATCACCAGCAGAAACAGCAGCACAAAGATGGTCGCGACGGGCATGTTGGCGCCCCGACCGTCATGGAAACGGCAAACAGCCGCAGTTGTGTGTTCAAACATTCGTGATCCGCGTATCCAACCCATGGGCAGCCCCCTTTCGCCTACTGCGGGCTCCGGTACTGGATGGAAAGGGAACGCTGGGCGTTGCGCGGGTACTCCGCAGGAAGCACACACCGGCTTTGCACCTGATGGTACCCCTTCCCCAAGCTCCCTGGTTGCACAATGGAAGCCACCCCCGGGATGAGAACCTGGGGCTGGAAAATCACGCTGACCTCCACCTCGCCATCCGGATTCAAGGATGGGTCGTAGACCGAGTCGGCGACGATCAGCACCTCAGTCCTGTGGGCGACATCGGTGAATTTGGCGGCTATCGAGTTAGCTGCTGTATTATCCCCCGTCATGACGCCGTAGGAGTCGGCTGCCATTTCCGCCTGGTCGGCAACCTCCGAGGCTGACCAGGCCGATGGCGTCGGTGGCAGGTTGGACGAAACAATGCGCCCGTAGGGGACAAGCGCCAACCGGGCAGCCAGCCGGACCTGCCCCTCGCCAACACCTGCCTGATTCATGGGCATCCAGACCGCAGCCGCCCTCGTTGCCGAGTAGGCTGCCCGGCTGCACGCCACCTTGGCCAGCAACAGGTAACCGGCTTCAAACCAGACCAGAGAAAGCATCAGGAAGAGGGGCAAAACCATCACAAAGCCAAGGGGGTAAGAGGCCCCCGATTCACCCCGAGCAAGGCTTTCATTCGAACTGGTGCCAGTTGCACAGAAACGCCAAACCATGGCCGTCAGGGCCACCGAAGTGAAGCCCCACAGAAAAAGCGGCCAGATCATTTCCCAAGGCGCTCCAATCACCGCGTCATTTCCCCCAACCACCGTGCAAATTTGCATCGGAATCAAAAGGGCCAGCCGGCAAAGACCCTGGCCAAACGATGGAACGCAGCCAAGGCAGGGGCGACCAGCAACCACAATGATGAGGCTATCGCCATGGTGACGCCCATTACCGTGACCAATTCCATGGCAGCGTATCCCGATCGGGGCTTACCACTCACCTTGCTCCGTTCCAGGTTCATTTTGGTTTCCCCTTCCCTTCATTTTATCGGGATTGAAGCCCGAGCCACCCGCTAAAAGCCGGGGTCCAGTGGATCAGCAAGCCGGCAAGGAACAGGGGTGCCATGGGCAATTTTCCCCGCAGGGCTTCACGCGCGCGGCCACGCCAATCGAGGGTGGTTTCCGGGTTGGGTACCAGGATTTTTTTGAACACCCACAGCCCGCCAACCAGGCCGGCCAGCAGGATGGTGTTGAACAGCACTTCTCCCAAGGCTGCCGGCCCCAGAAACAGACCCAAGGCACCCGCCAGCTTCACATCACCGGCTCCCCCACCCATCACCGCGTAGAGAACCAAAAAAACCAGAAAACCAATGAGGAACCCGAGCAAAGCTTCGGCAAGTGGAGGGAAACCAAAACGGTGGGTTGGGGGATTTTGGCCAGAAAAGACAATCGCACCTTGGGCCAATACTCCCCAAGCCATTGCCGTGTAGGTTGCCCAGTTCGGGATGCGCCGGTTGGCCAGGTCTGTGGCGGAAACCACCAAGAGCAGCAACATAACCAGCCAGGAGCAGGGGTTAGCCCAAGGCGCACCCGCCGGACCAAACCCAACCAGCCGGCCTAAAGCCAGGAGCAGGGCAGGAGCCAACCATGCCACCAGCCAGTTCACATTCCTCTCCCCGCCGTTGGCGCTCCAAACTATTCGATAGGGACTGCCAACACGGATCAGGAAGGGTGATGATCCCATCTGGTCCTGATTGAGAGTCCGTGGCCTTGAAGAATTCGGGCCGGCATGGTTTCATGCCGGCCCGGTTCCAAAAGCAAAGGTTTCGCCTTGAATCACTGAGCGGTGGGCATCTTGGTGGGATCGGTCACATCGCTCATGTTGCCGGAAAACCAAGTGCTGATCGGATTCCAGAAGGACCAAACCAACAGGATGATGACCGCGGCAAAAGCCAGGATCATCGCGACCTGGACCGCTTCCATGCCTTCTTCGTTCTTGTGGAATTTCTTCAGCGCGCTAAACATTGGAGTTCTCCCGGTTAAAAAAGACACAAGTCATCCCTCGTCGATCGTCAGCAACGAGGTAATCACTTCCTGAAACCAACCCCGAATCCCCAGGACCTGCTTGCCATTCACGGTAACCGGCAATGAGGTCCAGACATTCCAAATGGCCAGCACCACCACGGCGCCAAAGCCCATAATCATCACCGCCTGAATCGCCTCCATTCCTCTTTCCGACCGGTGGAATCGGGCTACCGTGCGCCCAATTTTTCCGGCAAGCATTGCAAACTTGCCCTTGGATGCCAGGCGGGCCCTTATCGCTTTCCGATCAAACTTTAGGGCCGCATCCATCTCAATCTCAATCCTCAGTTCGCCTTATTATGAGGGATTTTATCCTTCCCTAGCACGGGAATAGCCCATCTTTTAAAAAAAGTCAGGCTTTCCCCCATGGAAGACGGAAAAATCGGTACTCCTTTCGACGCAACAGTTTGATTTGCAAACCTTTCAGAAAAAAACTCTCTCCGGTTGAGCAATAAAGCCTCTATTCCTTTTCCTTTTTTGCCCTGGCCGAGGGCTTTGCCTGCCACACTGGCGCAGTGAGCGGACGTTTTTCACTCGGCACCGCATGGAGGATGGATTGGGAGAAGCGCGAGCTTTTCCCGGTCCACACCAGATCGGATCCACCTTCCGCCTTGTTGACCAGTTTGAAAATCGGCCGCAGCCGGTACCGCTCGCCCGGGCCCAAGCCGTTTCCCTCGCTGATTTCCACCACCTTGCGGCTGCCGTCGGGCATGCGGGAAATCTGGGTGATCACATGCATCGCCTGGGCCACCTGCATGCGCGCCACATAAACAGGCAGAACCACATCACTCATCAGGCAGAGGGTTTCCAGACGCACCAGAGCCAACAGCGGACTGGAAGCGTGCACGGTGCTGAGAGAACCATCGTGGCCAGAAAGCATCGACTGGATCAGGTCCAGCGCCTCGCCGCGGCGCACCTCGCCCACGATGATGCGGTCAGGCCGCATACGGAGTGAATCCACGAACAGATCCCGGATGGAAACCGCGCCCTTGCCATCGGAACCATTTTGTTTGGCTTCCAGATAAACCGTGTGTTCCTGGGCCAGCTGCAATTCGGACGAATCCTCGATCACCACGATGCGCTCGTGGCTGGGGATGGTGAAGGATAGAGCGTTCAAAAGAGAAGTTTTGCCGCTGCCAGTGCCTCCAGATACCACGATGTTCTTGTGGGTTTGCACCATCAACCCGAGGTATTCCGCAGCCATGGAGGACAGGGAGCCTTTTTTCACCACCCAATCGAGCGTGGTCTCGTTTTTCTTGCCGAACTTGCGGATGGACAGACAGATTCCCAAGCGACTGCACGGGGGAATGATGGCGTGGACGCGAAAAGCATCAGGCGGCGGCAGGCGCGCGTCCATGCTGTGGTTGTGTTCATCCAAGCGACGGCCGACATACTCCGCCAGATTGCGAACCGCTATTTCCAGCGAATGCGCACTGGGGAAGCTTCTACCGGTCAGCTCCAGCCGGCCTGCGCGTTCGCAGTAAACCTTGTCATGCCCGTTGATGAGGATTTCGCTGATATCGTCCCGTTCAAACAGCAGGTCTGCCACCGGCTTGAAAAAATGGCGCAGCGTTTTCTGGTAAACCTGATCCCGCTGCATGGATTCATTCCTTCGCTTTCTGCCCAGGATGTGGACCGAAGGAATCCTCGGTAGGAATCCGGACCCCGGAATCGTTGGGGCCGGAACCGGGTTGTCGCGAAGCCCCGGACGGAATTTCGGTACGCTGCTTCGGAATGCCTGCAGGGCTGGTTCCGGCTGCGGGCTTCCTTACCAAAAGGACCGTCAAAACGGTCAAGGCGACACACAGGAAAGCCACCAGAACCAGCAATATTTTGGATGTCTGGTTTTGGTTTCCCCACCAGCCTTTCCGTTCGGCAGGGATTTCGGAAGCGGACACATTCCTGCGTTGTTTCTCCTTACCCCTTTGGATGGGGGCAA
>DKBS01000204.1:0-1708 GCA_002451275.1 Planctomycetaceae bacterium UBA6894
GCCGCCTCCGGCCCCCAGGTCCCAGGTTGGTATGGGTGGACCGGCCCCGGATTCTTCAGCAGCGGATCCACCACTTCCCAGGAGGCCTCCACCGCGTCCTGGTGGGCGAACAGCGAGGGGTCACCCTGCAAGGCCGCCGCCAGCAGGCGCTCGTAGGGTTCAATGTCTTCCACCGATTCGTGCGCGACCTTCAATTCGACATTCTCACCCACAAACTCCTGCCCAGGCAGCTTGCATCTCGCCCCCCAACCGATGGTCACATCGGGGCTCAGCCGGAACCGCACATGGTTCTGCGACTGGCCCAGTTCCTGGCCGCCAAAGCTGGTCTGCGGCGGGTTGCGGAAACGCACCATCACCTCGGTGCAGGAGACCGGAAGGCTCTTGCCCGCGCGGATGTAGAACGGCACATCCGCCCACCGCCACGAATCCACATACAACCGCAACGCGGCGAAGGTCTCCACGGTGCTCTGCGGCGACACGCCCGGTTCGGCGCGGTAACCGTCGAACTGGCCGCGCACCAGCGCGCCGGGCTCCAGTGGGCGGATCGCCTCCAGCACCTTGTTCTTCTCGTACCGCAGGCCGCCGTTGGTGTGGCTGGCGGGCGGCTCCATCGCCAGCGTGGCCAGCACTTGCAGCAGGTGGTTCTGCACCACGTCGCGGATGCAGCCCGCCTCCTCGTAGAAACGGCCGCGCCCCTGCACGCCAAAGGCCTCGGCCATGGTGATCTGCACGCTCTCCACATAGTTCCGGTTCCACAGCGGCTCCAAAAAGGAGTTACCGAAGCGGAAATAAAGCATGTTGAGCACTGCTTCCTTGCCAAGGTAATGGTCGATCCGGAAGATGCGATCCTCGGGGAAGAAGCGGTGCAGGGTGGCGTTGAGGTCCTTCGCGCTGGCCAGGTCGCGGCCGAACGGCTTCTCCACCACCACCCGCGCGTTCTCCCCGCACCCCGAGTTGGCCAGACCGTCCGCCACGGTGGCGAACATGCTGGGCGGAATGGCCAGGTAATGCAGCGGCTTTTCAGCCGTACCCAGCGACTGGCGCAGCCGCCTGAAGGTCTCTGGATCCAGGTAGTCCCCATCGATGTACTGGAGGCCCGAGCAGAATTTGGCCACCATGTCCGCCGGTTTCTTCGCGGCCTCCAGGCTGGCCTTGGCCCGCGCCTGGAACTGCTGCAGGTTCCAGTTGGCTTTCGCCACCCCGATCACCGGTACCGTAAGCAAACCGCGCTGCTGCAGGTCCGCCAAGGCGGGGAAGATTTTCTTGTAAGCCAGATCCCCCGTGGCCCCGAAAAAGACCAGCGCGTCCGATGCATTCGTCTCAGTCATTGCCTGTCACTCCCGGATGTCCCTTGCCAGTCGCCCCGGAGCGCCGGTCATTTCTTCTCGACATGACCGCCAAACTGGAACCGCATGGCGGAAAGCAGCTTGTCCTGAAATTCGGATTCCCCGCGCGACTGGAAACGCTCGTAAAGCGCGGTGGTCAGCACCGGCACGGGCACCCCCTCATCGATGGCGGCCTTGATGGTCCACCGGCCCTCACCGGAATCGGAGACCCGCCCGGAAAAACCGGCAAGGGTCGGATCCTTCTGCAGCGATGCCGCCGTGAGGTCCAGCAGCCACGAAGAGATCACGCTGCCCCGCCGCCACACCTCGGTCACATCGGCCAGATTGAAATCGAACTGGTACATCTCGGGGTCGCGCAAGGG
>DKBS01000204.1:2058-3787 GCA_002451275.1 Planctomycetaceae bacterium UBA6894
TCGATGCCGTTGTGGACCATCTTCACAAAATGCCCGCCGCCGTTGGACCCGCAGTGCAGGTAACCGTCCTCGGCTGTTCCCTGACCGTCCTTGCGCCCGGGGGTTCGCTCGGCGTCTCCCTTGCCAGGTGCCAGCGTCTTGAAAATGGGATCAAGGTGCTTCACCACTTCGGGTTCGCCCCCGATCATCATGCAGTAACCGCGCTCCAAACCCCACACACCGCCGCTGGTGCCCACATCCACATAGTGGATGCCCTTCGCGGCCAGTTCCTTGGCCCGGCGGATATCATCCACATAGTATGAGTTGCCCCCGTCAATCAAAATGTCACCCGCTTGCAGGTGGGGCAACAGGCCTGCGATCGCCTTGTCCACCACCGCCGCCGGCACCATCAGCCACACCGCACGGGGCCCCTTCAGCTTCGAGACCATGTCCGCCTGCGAGGTGGAGGCTACGGCGCCTTCACCGGCAAGATCCTGCACCGCCTGGGCCGACATGTCGAACACCACGCACTCGTGGCCGCCCTTCATCAAACGGCGGACCATGTTCGCACCCATGCGGCCCAGACCTACCATTCCAAGTTGCATGGCCATCCCTCTTGTTTTCCAACCCTTTTGGTAAAGTTTGTTTATAGCACGAAACATGCGCCCTGTTGAATTGGCAGGACCGGCGAAGTGGCAGGTGCTCTATCCCTGCCCACTTGGGAATTCTGCATCCACCCACCAGGCTTGCGGGGTGAAAAGGATTGGCATTCAGCCATTTTTAAGTGGAAACGAGGCAGTGGGTCTTTCCGCTGCCGAATGCAGGCACCGGGTTGATCCCCTTCCCTTGTTGATGAATCCTGCCCGGGCGAAGGCGTCATCCCTTTCGTCACGCTATCCAGCAGAAAAATCCAAGCTGTTCCAGGTCTTGGCGCAACCGGTCCTTCCGCTCCGCGCTGAGATCCGCATGGGGTAGGCGCGGACCGCCCACTTCCACACCCAGCATCCCCATCGTAGCCTTGGCCGCTGCCATGTACCCATGTCCGGCCAGCACCCGGACGATCTCCGCCGAACGGTGCTGCTCCTTCCGGGCGGCTTCCAGGTCACCTGTCTGGAAGGCGGCCATCAACCGGTGGTATACCGGTGCCGCGAAATTGTAGGTGCTTCCTACCCCACCCACGCACCCCAGTGCCATCGCGCCCAGGATGAATTCATCGCACCCAAACGGCATGTCATAGCGGCCGCCTGCGGCGCGCAGGCACAATTGGTAAGCCATCAGATCGGGATTGGAGAATTTGATGCCCACCAGGGTTTTCACCTTGGCGCCCGCCCGCTCCAGGAACTCGGGCATCGAAAGGTGGATGCCGGTGACCGAGGGGATGTCGTAGTGGTAGTACGGGGTGTTGGGCGCGGCCGAAGCGATGTGGGCGCAGCAATCGATCAGCAGGTCTAGGCTGGCGGGTTTGAAATAGCAGGGCGCCACAGCCGAGATGGCCAGCGCGCCCAGTTGCTCCGCCTGCGCTGCCAGTTCCCGGGCGTCCGACAGGCAGTTGGACCCAACATGCACCACCAGCCCGAGTTTGCCACCCCGGGTCACCTCTGCCCAGCGCTGGGCCAAGGCCTTGCGCTCCAGCAGGGTGAGGGAGTGGCTCTCGCCCGTGGTCCCGCCCACGAATGCCGCCCGTACCCCGTTGGCGGCCAGGTGGGCGGCCTGCTTTTCCACCGCTGCCAGATTCAGTTCACCGGAGGAT
>DKBS01000204.1:4121-4681 GCA_002451275.1 Planctomycetaceae bacterium UBA6894
CTGGGAATCACCCACAGGTCACGCCAAACCACCGCCGGCACCGTCACACGAGCAACAGGCAAAGCGCCGGTTTTCTCCCACAGATTCAAGTCCGGATTATAGCGGAGCAGTCCCCGGTCAAACCCCCTGTGTTGCCGGGGGTCGGCCCCTACTTGGCTGCCATCATCGCCTCCCAAAAGCCAAAGTCGGCCCAACCGGAAGAACAGGCCCGAGGGTGCGGCGGCCAAAGGCTTGGGTAAATCGGCCAGACGCTTCCAGCCGCTGTCGTTCTGGTACCCCCACACATCCGACAGGTATACCCGCAGGGGCCCGCCGGCTGCGGCAGTATCCAGGTCCACTCCGCCGGCCACCACCAGCAGGGATTCAGTCGCGCCCGCCATCGCCAGCATCCGCGGCCGGCCCGGAACCAGGGGTAGTTCCCGCCAGGCCGATCCAGGCTTGGCCAGATCCAGCGCGTACACCGAACGAAGCGCCGGCCCATCCGGCTTGGCCTGCCCCCCGACCACATACAGGGTATCTCCCCAAAGGGCACCACAGCCATTGGCCACCGGTTGGGGCAA
>DKBS01000023.1:0-18508 GCA_002451275.1 Planctomycetaceae bacterium UBA6894
TGAATAAATATGCATGGTTTGGCTGGGGTGATGTGAATGCGTTCTTTGGTTTAACTTTGGATAACGTTGCGGTCCTCCTGATTTTGGTGACCACCATTTCCTCCACGGTGGCTTGGGGGGAGCAAAGCCCTGGGAACCACTCCTTCAGTCCCGATTTTGTGATGACCCACATGGTGCCGGGCACCGCGTTGGGGGTGTTGGTGGGTGACCTGGTATACACATGGATGGCTTTTCGTCTTGCCAGACGCACCGGGAACAGCCAAGTGACCGCCATGCCTTTGGGTTTGGACACACCCAGCACCTTCGGCATGGCATTTTTGGTGCTGAGACCAGCGCTCCAACAGGCTGCCAGTCCGGATCATCCTCTCACGGGTGGTGAGGCGGAGGCCTCCATGCGATTTGCCTGGCATGTGGGCCTGTTGGTGCTTGTTTTGGTTGCCGTGATCAAGTTGGTGCTGGCCCCCCTTGGCAATCAGGTGCGCAGGCTGGTGCCGCGCGCGGGATTGTTGGGGAGTCTGGCCGCTATCGCCCTGGCTTTGATCGCTTTTTTACCGCTTGTGAATGACGGTATCGCCAGTGTGCCCCTGATCGGAATGGTGGTGCTGTCCATTGTGCTTTTTTCGCTGGTGGCCCACCAGCGGTTGCCTTTCGGCATCCCCGGGGCATTTGCTGCTTTCCTGGTCGGACTGATTATGCATGGGGTGGGGGTGGGTATCGGCCACCTGACCGGTGCCAATCTGGTGCCTGACTTGGGGGTGCCCTCTCAGCACGCAATGCAACTGTTCGCCTTTTGGCCTTTTGGGGCTGAAAATAGCGTTTGGTGGGGGCAGGTGTGGGCCGAGGCCCTTGGCCGCTTGCCTGTCGCCCTGCCTTTTGCACTGGCAACGGTGGTGGGCGGGATTGACTGCACCGAGTCGGCTGCCGCCGCGGGAGATGAATATGATACCCGCCATGTACTTTGGACCGAGGGGTTTGCCAGCCTGGTGGCTGGGGCCCTTGGCGGGGTGATCCAAACCACTCCTTATATCGGACATCCCGCCTACAAAAAGATGGGGGGCCGGGCTGGTTACACCCTGGCCACCGCCATCTTCATAGGCTTGGCCGGCCTTTTGGGGTGGTTTGTGGTGCTGGAATCGATTCCGCGCGGTGCGCTCTACCCCATCCTCGTGTTTGTGGGGCTGGAAATCACTGCAGTCTCCTTCCAGGTGACTGCAGCGCGACATCATCCGGCGCTGGCTTTCGCCATGCTTCCCGCGTTGGCGGTGGCCGCTCTGCTGTGCATCAAGGGCGTTTTCGGTCCGTTCGCGCCGCAAAACCCCAGCGATGAAAGTCTGCTCACGCTGCAGACCCTGCGGTGTCTGTCAAATGGTTTTTTGCTGACCTCCCTTTTATGGGCTTCGGCCCTGGCGATGATGATCGACGGGCGGGCCCGGATGGCCTCCGTGTTTTTATTGGTGGCATCAGGCATGGCATTCTGCGGAGTGATTCACTCGCCCTTGCCCAATGAACAGGTGGGTTTTCCCTGGCAGGTGCTGGAGATGGTGCCTGCAGAAATGCAAAAGGCCGTTGCTTGCCAGACCCCTTGGCACTGGGCCGGAGCGTACTTGCTGTGTGCGGGCTTGGTGCTGGTGGCTGGAATGCGCCGACAACAGGAAAAACCAGCCGATTGATCGGCTGGAAAACGATTCCAACGAACAAGGCGACTCCCGTTTATGCCGGGAAGTCGCCTTGTTGATTGCTTCGGCCCATCCGGAAAATCAGGGCTGGCCGGGATGGGCTTGGCCGCGGCGCGAGTCATGGTACTGGCGCACCGGTTCATCGAAGCCAAAGTAGGTTTGGCCCAGACGCAGCAACTGATTGTCGGTGAGGTCGTCCACGTCGGCCCGGATGCTGGCGACAACCTTGGCGGCCAGTTCAGGGTGGTGTTTCTCCAGAAACGCCTCAAAGAAATGGCTCGCGTTCGCTTTGCCCTTGCCGTGGCCGATCAACAGGATATCGGCGGCGGGGGCAAGGGTTTTGGCAATGCGGCTGAAGTATTCGAGCGTGTCGTTGCGCTCGATGTCGTATTTTCCGTCAGTGTTCCCGGCGTGGTGGAACAGGTTGTGGTCGAGGTGGAACGAATCCGTGGCGGCCACCCTGTCAGGCTTGGTGTGCCCCGGGGTGTCGGTGGCGAAAACGCGGGCGTGACGATAGTCGATCGCCACCACCGCGCGCTTACCCTGCAGATTCACCACATCAGTCTTTTCCTGGGATGCCATGGGACGAGGCTCCGATTTGGGGGAAGGGGACTTTGGAGGTGCCAGATCAGTTTTGGGGAGCGTAGCCGGCGTTTTTTAACATGCGGCGCAGGTCCACAATCATCTGGGTGTCGATGTCCTTGTGTTTGGGGTGGATGAAGAATTCGGTTTCCGAGCCGATGGTGACTTTCAATTTGCCATCATGCTTTTCCTCGCAGGTGCCCACTTCGCCAATGAGGGAAACCACATCGTTCCAATGGATGTTGTGGTTGGTGGGATGGGCGAAAATGGCCCGCAGGGTGTCGGCATGGTGGCTGTTGACATGCTTGGGAGCGTCGCTCATGGTCGGAACCTTTCTCAATTTTTGGGACAGATCAAATTCCCGGCTGGTCACAAAAACTTATATTGGACCACTACATCCAATTTATGTTTGCAAAACTATGAAGTCAATCAAGGCGGAGACCTTTCAGGGGTATTCCAGGCGGAAACTCTCCGGCGCCAGTCGGGCCATGGCCTCCAGCCATTTCCAGCCAGGCTCGTCAGGGTTGGCCCGACTGAGGTGAACGGATGTGGCCCTGGAGCAGGCAACCGCTTGGGGAACATCCAGCCACCGTGCCACATGCAGGTAATGGGGGCCCTCTTTTTGGCTGGCGGGAAGGCCATCCAGTTGCAGCCGCACCGGGCCCCGGGTGAACAGGCTCGCATACAGCGTGTTCACGCCCATGGTTCCGTTGGCTTGGAGCACCTTGGGAATGCCTATGGTTTGGGGAATGTTCTCCAGTACCCGTGCCATTTGGAGGATGTCAAATACCTGACCGGATTCCACCGTGGCACCCACCAGGGCAAGGCGCCGGCGTGTCATGTGATTTCTTGGCTTTCCGTCCGGGTCAGAGTGTGTTTCGGGCCAGGTGTTTGGGTTGATGCCCCGGGGTGCAAAATTCACCACCACTTCTCCGGGATTGTTCGCTGGAAACTCCCCCAGATTGGCCTCAGCTTCCACGAGGGGGGCGATACGGACCCGGACTGTCTTTGTGGATTGCTTCCCGGTCGGGCTGTCCACCACCAGCGGCAATTCCAGGCCGGGTTCCACCTCCACGCTCCATTTCTCAAGACATCGTTGGCCCCGGATTTGGCTGGAAAGCAGTCGCGGCGGTGTCTGGTGGTTGAATGGCCAGTGGGCGAAGGAGGTGCGCAGCAACTGGTTGCGGAGTCGATCAGGCTGGGTGGCCAGCCATAATTGCGCCTCTTCAGCTTTATCGGGAACTGGGTGGATGGCCTTGGGGACAAACCATTCGTCCACATTGGTGTTGCGCTCGTCCGCGGGAAGGGTGGCAAATACCTTCAGGCACTTGGGATCCAGGGGTGCGGGCTTGCGGTTGCAAAGATCATGGGATGGGAGGCCGGAGGCATGCCGGTCGATCCACGACATGGCCCCCTGGCGCAATTCCGGGGTGTCCAGGTGTCCGCCGGCTGTTTCCATAAGCGCCAGCGCATCCGGCTTGCCGGATTGGGCGAAGGCTTGACGGGCCAAGGCGGCCGGCCGCCGGTACCCGCCCACCGGGAAAATGGGATCCTTGTCGCTGTTGCCCAGTAGCGTCGCCCGCGGGGCGCACAAAGCAATGATGTGCGCGAAGTCGAGCCCACCCACATTGTGGAAATACATGCAATCGCAATGGCCGGTGATGCATCCGGGCCGGTTGGGTGCCATTTCGCCTTGAATGACATGGCCCCGCAGGTCGGAAAGACCGGCCACGGGCACGGAGGCTTTCACCCGTTTGTCGGCGGCGGCCAACCACCAGGAGGTGGCCCCGCCTCCGGACCTCCCGGTGACTGCGAGCCGTGAATGGTCGACCTCAGGCCGGGTTTCCAGGTAATCAAGGGCGCGCATGGCGTTCCAGAGCTCCACACCAGCGGGAGTGTAGCCGCGGTCGTGCCACCACCAGCGGTTGAGTCGGTGGGTGCCATGGTGGATGCCCTCGATTTCGCCCAATTGCAGGGTGTCGATGATGAGACACACATACCCGTTTTCAGCGAACAGGGCGGGGTGGTGCTGGTAGGGGACTTTGGAGCCGTAGGCCACTTTTGCCTTGGTGCCATCGGGGCCCGTTTCCTCCCGCACCTGGGTGGCGTGGCCGCAGACATAGAGCACGGCGGGCGCCGGCGCCTTTACCTGCCTGGGCAAGTAAAGGTTTCCGGTGACATACAGACCGGTGCAGGATTGAAAGTGGATTTTTTCGACCTTGAATTTTTCGGTTTCGGTGGCGCCGGTGATCACCGGCTGGAGCGGGGTGCGTTCCGGCAGGGGGTGAAGGCCCATTGATTCCAGGAAGCGCTCCCGCCAACCTTTCTGTTTGGATTCCAGCGGTTCGGGTGAATTCATTTCCCGGGCGCAGGCGCGCTCGATGCGGGCGGTGGCACCGGCAATCCAGGCGTCACGCCATCCTTCCGCAGTGGGTGGAACTGTCTGGCCGGCTGCCAGTGCCAGGAGGGTGAGCAGCATTTTGTTTCCCCCGGTATCTTCCGGTCGGCGTGGTGGGTTAGGATAAATCCCCAAGCCCAGATGCGTGGCGATCCGCCAGCCGTTGGTTTTTATCCATTGTCACGGTCGGCGCCATGCCGCCAAGGAAATTCCGATGTCCGAAGTGGAATCCAACCCTGTTCTGGCCGGAGCCGATGCGCTTGGCACGCCCTGCCTGGTTTTTTTTCTGGAACGGATCGAGCGGAACCTGTCGGCTGTTTTGGAAATGGTGGATGGTCGCCCGGAAAAGCTGCGCCCGCATGTGAAAACGCATAAAACTAGGGAAATTTCCAGGCTATGGATGGCGTTGGGGGTGACCAAGCACAAGGCGGCCACCCTGGTGGAGGCGGAGATGCTGGCCCAGGAAGGGGCGGCGGATGTACTGGTTGCCTACCCCCTGGTGGGGCCGGCGCCCGACCGGTTGGCTTTTTTGGCCAAGGCCTACCCGGAGACTCGGTTCAGCGCCCTGGTGGACAGTCGGGAAACTCTGCAGGGATTGGCCAATGCCGCCCAAAGCCAGCGGTGCCGGTTGGGGGCCATGTTGGACTTGGATGTGGGCCAGCACCGTACGGGGATCGGACCTACCGGTCTGCGCCAGGAATTGATTGAGACTTTGGCGAAGTCGGGGCCATTGGAGGCCAGGGGAATTCACGCCTACGACGGTCACTTGAGCATGGAGGACCTTGACGAGCGGAGACGGTTGGCCCAGGGAGTGATAGAGGAGGCTGTGGCGGCCCGGGAAATCGCCCGCCGGGCAGGCTGGTCCGGGGAAATTCCGCTGGTAGTGAGCGGTTCACCGGCTTTTTCCCTGCACTGCGAGAGCCTGGACTCCGTGCCCGGACTGGAATTGTCGCCCGGCACTGTGGTTTTGTTTGACAGGGGATACAACCGTTATTCCGATCTGGCGGCGCGATTCAGCCCGGCTGCTGCAGTTTTGACCCGGGTGATCAGCCGGCCGCAACCGGATGTGATCACCCTGGATTGCGGCACCAAGGCCATAGCAAGCGATCCTCCCATGGCCAAGCGGGCCTTGGTGGAGGGGTTGGAGGATGCCGAGGTGATCGGGCACAACGAGGAGCACCTGGTGCTGCGAACGCCCCGGGCCGCCGAGTGGCCGGTGGGCCGAATGACCCTGGCGTGGCCCTGGCATATCTGTCCCACGGTGGCCTGGCATGACCAGGCCTGGGTGTTTCTCCGGGGCCAGTCTGCGGGGGTATGGCCCGTGGCCGCCCGGGGCAGGCAAAAGGCCACCCGGCCTGCCGGGTGAATCCGGTACTGGCCGGATGGCCCGGAAACCTTATAATTTTCGGATGTAACGAGGGGGATGGCATGGACGCGGGTGGCATAGCGGCGGATGGTTCCGGTAGCGAGGGGGTCAACCAGGGCCCCAGGCGGGTTTTGTTGAAACTGAGTGGTGAGGTTCTGACCCTCCCCGGGCAATCCGGCATCAACATCGAGGAGACGCTCAAGGCCGCGGCCCAGATCAAGTTGCTGGTCGAACTGGGTGTGCAGCCCGCCGTCGTGGTGGGAGGCGGCAATATTTTGCGTGGGGCGCAGTTTTCCAGCGGCACCACGGTGATCAAAAAGGCCACGGCCCACCACATGGGCATGCTGGCCACCGTGATGAACGGGCTGGCCCTGCAGGAGGCTCTGGAAAGTCTCGGATGCGAGACCCGGTTGCAAACCGCCATCCGCATGGAGAGCGTGGCCGAGCCCTTTATCCGTCGTCGGGCGGTGCGCCACCTGGAAAAGGGGCGTATTGTGATTCTGGCGGCTGGAACGGGGAACCCGTTTGTCACGACGGACACCGCCGCGGCGCTGCGTTCGTGCGAACTTGGCGTGGACATTCTGCTGAAGGCCACCAAGGTGGATGGCGTGTACAGCGACGACCCGATGAAAAATCCCCACGCCGTGCTGTATGACAAACTGACCTACGATCAGGTCCTGCGGGACAACCTCAAGGTGATGGATGCCAGCGCGGTGAGCATGTGCCGGGAAAGCAACGTGCCGATCCGGGTGTTCAGCTACCGCCGGGAAGGGAACATCCAAAAGGCCGCCTTGGGCCAGGCTATCGGCACGCTGATTTCGGCCAAGGCCTGATTGCTTGGACCTGTTTTTTTGTTTTCGATGAATGACCGGGAGTTGGTGTGATGCAAAACGCGAAAGCCATCATGAAGGACGCCGAGGACCGCATGGAGAAGGCGGTCGGGGTGTTTGTGAATGAGTTGAAGGGTCTGCGCACCGGCCGGGCCACCCCGGCGCTGGTGGATAACCTGCGGGTGGAAGCCTACGGCGGTGCCAGCGAGATGAAACTGCGCGACATGGCGCAGATTTCCGTCCCCGAACCCCAGCAACTGGTGATCAAGGCCTTCGATGCCGGCACGCTGAAGGATATCGAGAAAGCAATCCGCGCCTCCGACCTGGGATTGGCGCCGGCCAACGACGGGAAGGTGATCCGCCTCAATGTTCCCCCGATGAGCGGCGACCAGCGCAACAAGCTGGTGGCCCGGGTCAAAAAGTCCGCCGAGGAAACCAAGGTTTCCTGCCGCAACATCCGCCGCGACGGCAACAAGCACATCGACACCGCCCAGAAGGACGGCCACATGACCGAGGACGAACAATCCAAGGCCAAGGATGAAATGCAGGCCCTGCTGAAGAAATTCGAGGATCGTGTGGGTGACCTGGCCGACAAGAAAGCCAAGGAAATCCAGGAAAATTGATCCGCGCCCCACAGCGTGCAGTTCCTCAAGCGCCGCGGGCTCCCGCGGCGCTTTTGCCTTGAAATGCCCCCACTGAAATGGTGGCGGGTGGACCGGAGAAGGCCTGATGAAAACACTGCGCCAAATCCACGACCGCTTCAGCGGCCTGGCGACCGATGGCGGGCTGACCTCTGCCCAGGTGCAGGCAAGCCGCTCCTCGTTGGGTGCCAACACGCTCACCCCGCCTGCCCGTGAGCCGCTTTGGCAGCGATTTCTTGAAAAATTTGATGAGCCAATCATTGGCATCCTGCTGGCCGCGGCGTTGCTCTCCACGGTGGTGGACCTGTTCAAGGGCGGGGTGGGGTTGGGGGCCGGCGGGCTGGTGCTGCTGGCGGGATTGCTGGGGCCCGGGCTGGTTCTGAAGAGTCTGAGGCGCTGGGTTCCTTCGCTGATGCTGGTCGCGGCGGTGGGCCTTTTCGCCTTGTCCGTGGCGGGGGGCCATCCCTCCTTCGAGGGCTTGGCGGTGATGATCGCGGTGATGCTGGCCACTGGGGTTTCGTTTGCCAGTGAGTACCA
The DNA here is from genome assembly GCA_002451275.1 of Planctomycetaceae bacterium UBA6894. Lineage (GTDB taxonomy): Bacteria > Planctomycetota > Planctomycetia > Gemmatales > Gemmataceae > UBA6894. The sequence goes on from DKBS01000023.1 coordinate 8,031, forward strand.
ATCGGACAAGGAATTCGAGGCGCTCAACACCACGCGTGATGCCATCCGTGTGAAGGTGACACGGGAAGGCTCTTTCAGGACCATCAACCTGGAGGAGGTGGTGGCGGGCGACTTGGTCCACCTGGAAACCGGGGACGAGATTCCAGCCGACGGCAGGCTGGTTACCGCCGTGGAACTGTCGGTGGATCAGTCGCTGTTGACCGGTGAATCCGAGCCGGTGCGCAAATCCCTTTGCCGGTCGGATGATACCGAAACGGGGACCGAACATTCGGGTTGCGCGTTCCGGGGCACCCAGGTGGTGCGGGGCACCGGCAACCTGCGGGTCACGGAGGTGGGTGATGCCACCATGGTGGGCCAGTTGGCACGCAGCCTGTCGCAGGGCGGCGAGGTGGAAGAGGAGGCCGGGCGGGATGACGGGGACCATGGCGATCAGGCCCATGCCAAGCATGAACGGATACGCGACAAGCTGGCTATTTCCCGGCGCGAGACCCCGTTGCAACTGAAGTTGAAAGGGTTGGCCGACCTGATCAGCATGGCCGGGTACGTGGCTGCGATCGCGATTTTTTTGGTGGTGATGGGGCGGGCCTGGGCTGATGGGGAACTGTCGGCGGGTTTGCTGCCCTTTCTGGGAGCACTTTTGTCGGCATTGGTCTACGCTGTGATCATCGTGGTGGTGGCGGTGCCAGAGGGCCTGCCGATGAGTGTGACGGTGTCGCTGGCCCTGGCCATGCGGAAAATGACGCGCGCGAACAGCCTGGTGCGCCAGATGGTGGCCTGCGAGACCATCGGTTCGGCGACGGTGATCTGCTCGGACAAGACGGGCACGCTGACCCGCAACCGCATGACTGTGGTGGGAGTGCAGGCGGAAGGGTTGGACCTGGAAATTGGCAAGGCCGACTGGAAGGCGGTTGCCCGGGAAACGGTGGTGGACGGTACCCTTGCACCGTCCAGGCCGCTGGAATGGCTGGCCCTGAACGCCGCTGCCAATTCGACGGCGCATCTGGAGGAAAAAGAAGGCAAGCAGATGCTGGTGGGGTCTGGCACCGAGGGGGCGCTGCTGCGTTGGCTGGGGGAGCAGGGGGTGGATTACCGGGCCTCCCGTGGCGCCCACCCGCCGTTGGTCCAATGGCATTTCAGCAGTGAGCGGAAACGGATGGCCACCATCATCCGCAAGCCGGGCGCTAACTCTCCGGAGTTGGTGGTACTGCTGAAGGGGGCAGGGGAGCTGGTGTTGGACCGGTGCGACCAGCAAATGGAGGCGGATGGAACGATTAGGCCTATGGATGCCGCCAATCGTGAAAAATGGCGGGTTCGGATCATCGACCAGGCGGCCGAGGCAATGCGAACGATCGCCTATGCTTGCCGTTTCATCGCCGACGATGATCCGAGGAATCCCACCGATCTGGACACGCTGTACGCACGGCAGGAGGAACTGGAAAAGGGTTTGATCTTTCTGGGCTTCATGGCCATCCAGGATCCGGTGCGGGACGAGGTTCCCGACGCGGTGGCGCGTTGCGCCGAGGCCGGGATCGGCGTGAAGATGGTCACCGGGGACAATCCCGAGACCGCCCGAGCCATCGCGCGCGAGATCGGGCTGATCCGGGGTGAGAATGCCATCCTGTGGACCAGTCACGAATTCAACGCGCTTTCCGACGATCAGGTGAAGGAGCAACTGCCGAGGGTGGCGGTGCTGGCTCGCGCGCAGCCGCTGGACAAGTTGCGTCTGGTGCGTCTGCTGCAGGCGCAGGGCGAAGTGGTGGCCGTGACGGGGGACGGCACGAATGACGCGCCCGCGCTGAAGAGGGCGGATGTCGGGCTGTCGATGGGGATCGCCGGAACCGAGGTTGCAAAGGAAGCCAGCAAGATCGTGCTTTTGGACGATGCCTTCTCAACCATCGTCAAGGCGGTGCACTGGGGCCGGGCCCTGTATGAGAACATCCAGCGCTTTATCCAGTTTCAATTGACAATCAACCTGAGCGCGCTGGTGATCGCGTTTCTCGGGCCGCTGTATGGCTTTCGCCCGCCATTCACGGTGCTGCAACTTTTGTGGATCAATGTGATCATGGACACATTCGCAGCGATCGCCCTCTGCAGCGAACCGCCGGCCCCGGGGCTGATGCGCCACAAACCAAAACGGCGGGATGAGTCGATAGTCACCAGGGGCATGGCGGTGTCAATCCTTTCCACCGCGTTGTTCTATGTGGTGACGCTGATTGGATTGCTGCTGCTGATGCGGGGTGATCCCTCCCAGCCGGGTTGGTTGGCAGGCGAAGGACCTTGGATGGGCGAAGCGGCAGGGAAGGTCTTCGCTGTGCCGGCGGGTGACCTGGTCGGGACCGACTCAGGTTGGACCCTCGGCGAAGGGGGAGAGGCGGTGAAGGTGCACTTCACGCTTCGGCAGACGACAATCTTCTTCACCGCGTATGTGTTGTTCCAGGTGTGGAACCTGTTCAATTGCCGATCGCTGGATCCGCGGCAAAGCGCCTTGAGGGGTGTGGGTGGCAATCCCTGGTTCCTGGCCATACTCGCGGCGATTGTGCTGGGCCAAGTGCTCATTGTCAACCTGGGAGGCGCGGTTTTCAACACGGTTCCCTTGGGATGGGAATGGGGCTGGATCGGCGGGGCGACGGCCAGTGTACTGGTGTTTGCCGAGTTGATGCGGCGCGGCAGGCTGTGGCTGGACCGGCGCGCTACCAGGCAGGATGTCACAGGAGGGTGACCATGGCGGATACCACGGATGTTTTGGATAAGCTGGGGGTAGGGCGAATCCATCGGCATGTGTTCATCTGCACCGGTCCCAAATGCTGTGGCGAGGAGCAAGGGCAGGAGGCTTGGGACGCCCTGAAGGCCGAATTCAGCCAGCGTGGTTTGGGCCAGGGTGAAAGCGTCTGTTTCCGCACCAAGGTGGGCTGCCTGCGGCTGTGCCAGCAGGGACCGGTCGCCTTGGTCTATCCGGAAGGCACCTGGTACGGGGAAATGACCGCCGACCGGATTCCGCGTCTGGTGGGGGAGCATGTGGTGGACGGAAAACCGGTGGAGGAATGGACGCTGGCGCAAAATCCACTGCCCGCGCCGGGCTCTGGCGGGAAAGCGTTTTAGTGCACCCCACCCTCTCGGCAGGGAGGCTTATCATCTATGAACACCCTCCTCGTTGCCTTGGTCTTGGCCATCACTTTCGCGGTTTTTCTGTGGTGGTCCAAAAAACAAAAGGCCAAACCGGAAAGATCCCCCGAGTTCCTGGGCCTGCCCTCCGGCCAATGGCAAGCCTGCACAGGTGAAACGCAGAGTCCACGGTTCCTTTTCATCCCGGAAAGGAGGCAAGGAAAACACAATAAACCGCCCGAATTGTCCGTTCAGGTGACCTTGTACCCTCCCTGTGATCTGGTGCTCAGGCCGATCACAGCCGGTGATCGGTTAGGTTTGGCAATTGGTTTGGCGCGAACCCTGCCAACCGGCGACGAGGAATTCGACCGGCAGGTTTATGTGGAGGCTACGCACGAGAGATTTCCGGGCGACTTGTTGGCAAAGCCCGAGGCACGGGCTGAGATTCTCAAGGTTTTCGCGCTTGGTTTTCAGCGGCTGATATGGTCCGCGGCCAAAGGGACCCTGACAGCCCATCAAACCGGTTACATCCCCAGCGGTGCCCGTAACATTCAAACAGTTGGGGATACCGCAGCGTCGTTGGAATCCTTGGCTTCCCTCGGGACTGGATTGGAAGCCGGGCCTCTCCCGGACTGGAATTTCCGGCGCAACTTGGGGCTGGCATGGTGTTGGCTGTGGCTTGTTGCTTTGCCTGTCCTCAGCGCCTATTGCTTTTATAATGTGACCCAAGTGTACCCACCCCTGACGGGGAATTGGTTCCATGCCGCGCCCTGGATTTTTGTGGGTATGAGTTTGTTTGTGCCCCAGGCGTGGTTCGTTTTTCGTGATTCCCCAAAGGGCCATGAGACGCTGGGAATGTGGTCGGTAGTGGTGGCAATTCTGTTGGCTGCGGGGGTATACCCGGTATTCTTCACCCTGAACGGGTGGCTGGACAAGGAGCCTGGTGCCAGGGTGGAGCTGCCAGTCAAAAATGTTTACTTCACACGGACCAAGAACCACACCAATTATTACGCGGTTCTGGATGCGACGATCGGTGGTCGTTTGGTGGACACCGTGTCGATAGACACCACCATCCACGACATGGTGAAGCGGGGGCAACTCAATATGGCTGAGGTTGAATACGGGCCTGGCCACTTTGGGTTTCCCTGGAAAAAATCGCTGGGGTTCAGCCTGAAAAAACAGAAACCGGGTCAGGACCAAGTGCCTTAGAAGGGGGCTGAATCAGGCGGCCGTCAGGGATCCGCCAGCCAAGGCCGAACGGCCCAACCGGGTCAGGCGGTAACTGGCCTGAAACCGAGATTCTTCGGGCGCATCAGGATTTCCGGCGCTGGGTTCCAGCCAGCCGGCGCCAATCGCCATGGCATGCAGTCGTTTCATTTCGCGGTCGGAGGTCTGGTCATCGCTCCAGCGAGGTTTCCAGGCTGTTTTGCCCTCGCCAGTGTAATGTTCCAGGAGGCCTAGCAGGGCCGGGTTGGCCTGTAGAAAACGCAGTTCATCGTCAAAGTCGAGCAAATCCAACGGTGCTCTCCTGGAGGTGCACAGATGGAGATCGGCTGCAGGAGGGCTTGGGTGCGGCGCAGTTGGTCACTGAAACAGCAAAAGGTCAGTGGAGGGGATGGCTGGTAGCGGACATGCGGGTTGGTCGCCCGCATGTTGGTGCTGGTCCGTTTATTAGGGTGCCCGTGGGCTGAAATTTTCAGGAACGGCTAAAGATCCAGCGTGTGAGTTCCACCAGCGTGGGGGCCTTGCCCGTGGTGAGGTAGCCAATGCGGAAAATGCGGCCTGCCATCCAGATGGCGGCAACTGTGGTCAGCAGAACCATTGCAGCGCCCAATACCGGTTCCCACAAGGGGAGATTGGGAGCCGCCGCCACGCGACATAGCATCAGGGTTGGGGTGGCCAACGGGAAAAAAGACGCCGCCCGGGCGAGGGAACCGGTTGGATCCTCCATCACTGGCATAAGGAACATCAGGGGCAGCGAAAAGGATAGGCTGACAGGCATCAGCATGGTTTGAGCTTGTTTCATGTCGGAACAAGCGCTCCCCACCGCCACAAACAGGGAACCGTACAGCAAAAGTGCCAGGATCTGGAACACGACAAACCAGACAGGCAGGTCCCAGCGCAAGTCACCGGCCAGATTCCAGTGCCGGGCCGCCATCAGACCGCCTCCCAGATACACCAGGGAAAGTACCAAGCCTGTCGCTGTCATACCCAACAGTTTGCCGGAAAGAATCTGGAACGGTGCCGCGCTGCCCAGAAGCACTTCACCGATACGGTTCATCTTTTCCTCGATAACCCCCTGCAACTGGGGAGAGGCGCCAATGAGCACCACCATGAACAGGATGATCGTGGCAAAGATGGGAACCAGGGGACGCAGCCCGGACTGCACTTCTTTTCCTTCCAGCACCTGGCCCTGATCATCGAGGGTGGGCAGGTCCCGTTGCACCAATCCCTTGCCGGCGCTTTTGCCCGCCGCCTCGAGCAGGGTGCCCACTTCCTCGGGGGAGTACCGTCGTTCCTTGCGCATCAGCATCAGCGGGTTTTGAGCCGCCGCCCGCTGCAATTGGACCAGGGTGATCAATTTCACGCCGACACCCAGCATGACATCCTTGTCGAGGGCCCGGTCGGTGTAGTATGTCACTGCGGCCATGTCGGTTTGGGCCGGCTGGGCTTCCAGGGCTTCTGGGCCAATATCGAAAAACGCCGCCAACTCCCCGGTGGCGACACGGCGACCCAATTCGTAACGCCGTTTCAAGGCGTCCACCGCATCTGCCGGCGCGGTGACCTGTTCAAAATTCATCTGGGCAAGCGTGGTGGCCATTTCAAGGGCAGGGAGATTCTCCCCGTTTTTGGAGGATTGCTCGCGGGCCCGTGCCATCTCCTTGTCACGCAGCAGGTTCAAGGTGGCAACCGCATCAACCCCATTACCGGGTGTTCGGTCCATGATGGCGATGGTTCGGGTCTTGGTGTTTTTCCAGCCCTGGGCCACACGGGATGCGTTGGAACTGATGAGGATCATCACCGGCATCAGGATCAGGCTGAGCAGAAATGCTTTGTTCAGCACAGCGGCGCGGAATTCACGGATGGCAATGACAAGGATCTTGTTCATGGGATTTTCGCGGCTCAAGCAGCCGCATCCTCCATGCGGGTTGCCCCGACTAGGTCAAGGAAGATTTCTCGAAGGGTTGATTCCCCGAGATCGAACCGGGCAACCGGTCCCTGCAGGCGCAACGCGCCAAGCAACTCTTGGGAATCCCCACCGGGGGCGAGCGTGATGGCGGTTTCCGCACCCAGATCGACGCACCGTTCCACGCCTGGCAGTCCGTTGACATCAATGGGGCGATCGATCAGGCGGGCTCGAACCGTCAACCGGCCATGCCGCTGGCGCACCTCGGCCCAGGTGCCATCAAGGACCTTGCGCCCTTGGTGGATGAGGACCAGCGCGTCACACATGCGCTCGGCTACATCCATGTCGTGGGTGGAGAGAATCACTGTGGCTCCGTTGGCTTTGAGCTCGCGGATGGCATCGCCAATCTGGGCTGCATGGACCGGGTCGAGTCCGCTGAAAGGCTCATCCAAGATCACCAGCTCAGGCCGATGGACAACCGCCCCGATGAACTGGACCCGCTGGGCCATGCCCTTGGAAAGGGCCTCCACCTTCAACTTGGCGGCGTCAGCCAAATCAAGTCGCGCCAACCAGTCAAGGACTGACCGGGTCGGGGATCGCATACCTTTCAGCTGGGCGAAGAAACAAAGCAGATCGAACACTTTCATGGACCTGTAGAGGCCGCGCTCCTCTGGAAGGTAGCCCAGCCTGTCGCTGGCGCACCTCTCGCCGGCCGATCCAAGAACTTCGACGGTCCCCTCATCCGGTTCATAGAGCCGGGTGATAAGGCGAAGGGTGGTGGTTTTCCCGGAACCGTTGGGCCCGAGAAAGCCGGTAATGGTACCGGAACGCACGGCCAGGTCCAGGCCATCGACGGCCACTTTCTGCCCGAATCGTTTGGTGACACGGGTCAGGATTACCGCCTGGGTCATGTGTTGGTTCCCTCAATGCCCTGATCGTTTTTCAAATCGTGAGGTTCGGCGAACTTGCGCCCTGCCTTTTCCAGAGAGAGGCGCAAGGCGAACTCGATCTGGGCGTTTAGCGAACGCAGGTCATCCCGGGCCCAGCGCTCCATGGCGGCGTGGACCTCCGGGTTGAGGCGCAACAGAAACGATTTGCGTTCAGCCAAGGCGGAAGTTCCAGGGTCGATCAGCCGGTGTACAGGGAGCCGGTATTGAGGACAGGCTGGGGGTCTTTTTCGCCGCAGAGAACCACCAGCAGATTGCTGACCATGGCGGCCCGGCGCTCGTCATCAAGCTTCACCTTGCCTTCAGCGTCTAGGCGGTCGAGGGCCATCTCCACCATGCCCACCGCGCCGTCGACGATGATTCGCCGGGCAGCGAGGATGGCGCTGGCCTGCTGGCGGCGGAGCATCACCGCAGCGATCTCCGGGGCGTAGGCCAGGATGCTGATACGGGCCTCCATCACTTCCACCCCGGCCGCGGCAAGTCGCTCCCGCAGTTCGGATTGCAGTTCGGCACCCACCTTGTCGGGATTGCCGCGCAGGCTGATGCGGGTGTCATCATGGCTGTCGTAGGGGTGCTTGCTGGCCAGATTGCGCAGGGCCGATTCGCTCTGGATGTGGACAAACTCCTCGTAGTTGTCCACATCGAACAGGGCCCGGGGGCTGTCGACCACACGCCAGACCACGACGGCGGCGATCTCAATGGGATTGCCATCCAGGTCGTTCACCTTGGCGGGTTGACGGCGCTTGGGACCGGTGGCGGTAGTCACATTGCCTGAGGCGTCCTTGGTGGTGGTGGACTCGGATTGGCTGCCCGTCTCAAAAGTGCGGACACGCAGGGACACCAAGCGCTTCAGGTAAAACGGATTCACCCAATAGAAGCCGGCTTCCTTGAGCGTGCCCACATATTCGCCGAACAGCGTCAGCACCCGGGACTGATTGGGATTCACCACCACCAATCCGATCAGGGTGAGGATGCCCGCGACGATGGAAACCACCACCAAGGCAATGCTGCCCACGATCTGAAATGCGGGCCAATACCTGAAATGCGGTGTTGTTAAGAGGAGGCTGAATGGGCCCGCCAAAAGCAAACCCAGCCCGATCACCAGGGGGAGATACCCGGAACGAGCAGAAACCACACGGTCCTGAATCATGACGCGCTCCTTGGCCAGCCTTGGGATTTAGCTGGATACTGAAATGATATCACTTTGAAATCTGGTGTCAAGCGGGCGGGATCACAGGAAAAACACGCACCAGACCGCTGCCAGGATGAACCCGCAGGCCAGCATGTATTTCCAGTGGATGGGCTCACCCAGAAACCAGATGGAGAAAGGAACGAAGACTGCCAGGGCGATTGCCTCCTGCAGGATCTTTAACTGCCCCACCTGGAATTTGGTGTGGCCGATCCGATTGGCGGGAACCTGCAGCAGGTACTCAAAAAGGGCAACACCCCAAGAGATGAGGGCGGCGATGATCCACGGTTTTTCAGCCAACCCCTTGAGGTGCCCGTACCAGGCAAAGGTCATGAAGACATTCGACAGGACCAGCAGTCCGGCGGTTTGCCAGAAAACGCCCATCCTGGGCCTCCTTCATCCTGAATGGGAGATCAGCCGGGCAGGCTGGCCATGTTCTGATCGATCGACCGGATCTGTTCTTCCAACTCAGCCAGGGTGGCCCGTTGTTGTTCCACCAGCTCGACCGGAGCCCGTTGCACAAAGGACTCGTTGCCCAGCTTGGCCCGGATGCCGGCTATCGCCTTCTCCTTTTCCTGGCGTTGCTTGATAAGTTGCTGGCGTTCCGCAGCGGGATCGATGATTCCTTCCAGCAGGACAAAGGCCTCGAAATCGCTTTCCACCGCGCTGGCCGCTAGCTTGGGTCGTTCAATCGCCGGGTCAATGGTCAGTTCCGCCAATCCGGCAAGGTCACGCATCACCTGCAAAAGCGGTTGCAGACCCTTGGACACCTCGGTGCTGGATTTGGCTCGCAGAACCAGCGGGGTTCGGTTGTCGATCTGGTAGCGGTTTCTGGTCTCGCGCACCAGCCGAACGAGCCGCTGCATGCGTTCGAAGACGGTTTCCACCGCCGCATCGTGCCATGCAGGTTCGGCCTCGGGCCACGGGGCGACACAAACACTTGCCTCGGGCTTTTCCCCAGCCCGGATACCCCGGCTGGGGGCGGAACCGTTGAGGGCCTGCCAGATCGTTTCCGCCAGAAAGGGCATGAAAGGCTGAAGCAGCCGGGCCAGATTGTCGAGCACCGCCAGAAGGACCCGCTGGGCGGTGAGACGCGTGGACTCCTGCTTGAGGCGCCCTTTGGCCAATTCGAGATACCAGTCGCAAAAGTCGGACCAGGTGAAGTCATACAGCAGCTTGATCGCCTCGCTAAAACGGAATTGCGCCAGGGCTTGGTCAATCCCCCGGATGGCTCCAGCCAGTCGGCTGAGGATCCAGCGGTCTTCCAGCGCCAGGTCGGCCGTCGCAACCGTGCCCGGAGTGTAGCCTTCCAGGTTGATGAGGCAGAAACGGGTGGCGTTCCATACCTTTGTGGCGAAGTTGCGCCCCTGCTCGAACCGGTCGCTGGCCTGCTTGGCGGTGGTCAGTTCGGCATCCGCTGACGGCCAGGGGCCTCCTGGACGAAAAGCTTTCTTGCAGCCCGGGCATGCGAGTTTTTTGGTGCGCATGTACATGTGCTCCTGCTTCACGGGCACCAGCGCGTCGCAGTGGGGGCAGACATTGGAGACAGGCATGCGGGCGTCCTGCGTCTCGGTGGCCATCATGGCCATCTGAAAACGCAGCGCATCGGGACCATAGCGGTCGATGATGTCGAGCGGGTCGACTCCGTTGCCCTTGCTCTTGCTCATGGTCTCGCCGAAGCCGTCGGTGATCTTCGGGTGGATGTAGACCTGGTGGAAGGGAATGTGGCCAGTGTTGTAGAGGCCGCAGATGACCATGCGGGCCACCCACAAGGTGATGATGTCGCGGGAGGTGGAGAGCACGCTGGTGGGGTAATAGCGTTTCAGGTCTGCAGTATTGTTCGGCCAGCCCAGGGTGCTTTCGGGCCATAATGCGGAACTGAACCAGGTGTCGAGCACATCGCCGTCGCGCGTGAGTTTCACGCCAGCGCCCAGCAGATCTTCGGGCAGGTCCTCGATACCGCACAGGTGAAAGCCACCCTCGGGGGCCTCCCGCCAGAAAATGTCGGGCCGCCCCGAGAGTTTTTGCTCGAGCAAGGCCTTTTCGCAACGGACATGCCAGACAGGGATCTGGTGGCCCCACCACAATTGCCGGCTGATGCACCAGTCGCGCT
>DKBS01000023.1:18844-24200 GCA_002451275.1 Planctomycetaceae bacterium UBA6894
GCATCCATGGCCTTTTCTGCCAGTTCGCCCATGTTGATGAACCACTGGTCGGACAGCAGCGGTTCGATGGGGCTCTTGCTGCGGTCGGAGTGGGCCAGTTCGATGTCCCGGTCTTCCCGGCCCTCGAAGAAGCCGAGGCTTTCCATCTCCTCGACCACCTTCTCCCGCGCCACATAACGATCCATGCCGGCGTATTTGCCGCAGATCTCGTTCAGCGTGCCATCGGGGTTGAGGATGTTGAGCAGGGGTAGGTTGTTGCGCTGTCCGCAGGTGTAGTCGTTGCGGTCGTGGGCCGGGGTGACCTTCACGGCGCCGGTCCCCAGTTCAGGATCGACCAAGAGCGCATCGGCGATGATTGGAATCTGGCGGTTGGCTAGCGGTACCAGCACCTGCTTGCCGATCCAGGCCTTGTAGCGCTTATCCTCAGGGTGCACGGCGATGGCCACATCGCCCAGCATGGTTTCGGGGCGGGTGGTGGAGAAACGGATGTGGCCCGATCCATCCACCAGCGGATAGCGGAAGGTCCAGAAGCCGCCTTTCACCGTCTCGACGAAGGTCTCGTCATCCGCGACCGAGGTTTGCAACTGGGTGTCCCAGTTGACCAAACGCTTGCCGCGGTAAATGTGACCATCCTTGAACAGATTGAAAAAGGTCTGCCGGACGGCTAGGGCGCAGACTGGGTCCAGCGTGAAGCGTGTTCTGGACCAGTCGCACGAGCAGCCCATGCCGCGCAATTGTTCCAGGATGCGGGAGCCGTATTGCTCCTTCCACTCCCAGATGCGTTTGACCAGTTCCGCGCGCCCCAGGTCATGTCGGGTCTTACCCTCCAGGTCACGGATGCGTTTTTCAACAACTGCCTGCGTGGCGATGCCCGCGTGGTCGGTTCCGGGAATCCAGCAGGTGTCGAAGCCGCGGGCGCGGTGTTGCCGGGCGAGGATGTCCTGCAGGGTGTTGTTGAGGGCATGGCCAAGGTGCAACGCCCCGGTCACATTGGGCGGAGGAATAACCATGCTAAATGGTGGCTTGCCCACAGCGGGTTTGGCCGTGAAGATGTCCAGGCGATTCCACAGATCCAGACAGTTTTTTTGCGCCTCGCGCGGATCAAACGCCTTGGGTAGTTCGGTGGACATGGATTTCACTCGGACAGACTTGTGGGGAATGAGTAGTTTGTTTGGGGCGGGAGGGGCGAAGTCAGGCCTTGGCTGACACTTCGCCATCCTTGATCACCTTGTAGTCGATGCTGTCCACCAGGGCGAGCCAACTGGCCTCGATGATATTTTCGCTCACGCCCACGGTGGACCAGATGTCGGTTCCATCCTTGCTTTCAAGGATCACGCGCACCCGGGCTGCGGTCCCATCGCGGCCATTGACCACTCGAACCTTGTAATCGACCAGGGCCATCTCGGCCAGGCGCGGATAAACGGGGACCAACGCCTTACGCAGGGCGGCATCGAGGGCGTTGACGGGGCCATCCCCCTCGGCCACGGTGTGCAGCGTCTCGGCGCCTGAAACCACCTTGACTGTCGCCTCGCTCACGCCCGAGGAGGTGGGCCCGTGCTCGACATTCACCCGGTAGGAGACCAGGTCGAAAAGGGGCCGGTAGGTGCCCGCCGTCCTGCGCACAAGCAGTTCGAACGAGGCCTCGGCGGCCTCGAACTCGTACCCGGCGTGCTCCAGGTCCTGCACGCGCTCAAGGATGCGCCGCATCAACTCGCGGTCCTGCGCCATGCTGAGCCGGGCGGTTTTGGTGATGATGGTGGATTGGCCGGAGAGCTCGCTCACCAGGATGCGGCGCTCGTTGCCCACGGTGGCCGGATCGATGTGCTCGTAGCTGCGGGCGAGCTTGCTGACGGCATGGGTGTGCATGCCACCCTTGTGGGCAAACGCGCTGAGGCCCACAAACGGCTGGCCGGGGCGGAAGTTCAGGTTTGCGGTTTCATAGACAAACCGGGACACCTCCGTGAGGCGAGGCAGGCTGTCGGCCAGCAGCACCTCGAGGCCCATCTTCAGGCCCAGAACACCCGCCACGCTGATCAGGTCCACATTGCCGCAGCGTTCTCCGATGCCGTTAATGGTGCCCTGTACCTGCCTGGCACCAGCCTCCACGGCGGCAATGCTGTTGGCGACGGCCAGTTCGCAATCGTTGTGGCAATGGATGCCGAGGGTAACTCCGGGACAGGCCGCCAGTGCGGCCTTCACGCCTGCGGCGACCTCCAAGGGCAGGCTGCCGCCATTGGTGTCGCAAAGGATGACCGTGGTGGCCCCCGCGGCAGCGGCGGATTTCAGCGTCTCGAGGGCGTAGTCGGCATTGGCCTTCCATCCGTCGAAAAAATGCTCGGCATCGTAGAAGATCTCCCGACCCTGCCCTTTGCAGTAGGCCACCGAGTCGGCGATCATCGCGAGGTTTTCCTCGAGCGTGGTGCCGATAACCTCGTGGACATGCAGGTCCCAGGTTTTGCCGACGATGGTGATGAGCCCGGTGTTGGCGGCGAGAAGCGCCTTGAGTCCGGTGTCCTCGGCGGCGCTGATGCCCTTCTTGCGTGTCATGCCAAAGGCGGCAACCCGGGCATTCTTGAGGGAAACCGATTGGAGGGCCTGGAAGAACTCGGCATCCTTGGGGTTGGAAAGGGGGTAGCCCCCCTCGATGAAATCGATGCCCAGATCATCGAGCCTGCGGAGAATGGCCAGCTTGTCCTGAACGGAAAAGTTAACTCCCTCGCCCTGGCTGCCGTCGCGCAGGGTTGTGTCGTACAGGTCCACCCGGGCCATGATGATCCACCGCCGCTATTGCCGGCACCGGTTCCGGCCAATCACCGGTTTTTCGGGCCATTTGGAGAAAATCCCATGTTAGCTGCCGGGGCGAAAATCTGCTAGGCGGGGGAAGGGGCCACCTGCAGCTGTAAACCAATTGAATTCAGGCAGACGTTTTTTCCGGGGTCAAAGGCTGCACGTCCGCCGTGATGTCACCCCCCGGCCTGCAGGTGATGCGGCGGAGCCAGCGGGTGTCGTCGCGTTTGGGAAAGTCACGGCGGAAATGGGTGCCGCGGGATTCCTGACGCACCTGGGCGCTGCCGATCATCAGGGAGCCGATGGTTAGCAGGTTGGAGAGCTCCCAGCCTTCGCGCTGGGTGAACTCGCGGCGCAGCACATAACTGCACCAGAAACGAAGTTGTTCGAGGGCCTCGGCCATCTCGGAGCCCTCGCGTTCTATACCGGCGGCGCGGCCCATCAGGGACCGCAGCGAGTTGAGGATGTCCTGCAGGTCCAGTTCGGGGCCAGTCTCGCGGTGTGCTTCATCAATGAGGGGCGGTACCTGGAAGGTGTCGGCGCGACCGGCGGCCTCGCGTCCGGCGGCTTCCCCACAAATCATCCCATAGACCAGGCCCTCGATCAGGCTGTTGCTGGCCAGCCGGTTCGCGCCGTGCAAGCCGGTGGAAGACACCTCGCCGGCGGCGTAAAGGCCGGGAATGCTGGTCCTTCCCTGGCGATCGACGCATACGCCGCCGATGGTGTAGTGGGCCCCCGGGCGCACGGGGATGAGGTCCTTGGTGAGGTCGAGGCCGAATTCAGCGCACGCCCGGCCAATGGCGGGAAAACGGCCACGCACCTTTTCCGAATCTAGATGGGACAGGTCGAGGTAGACGCACGAGTGGCGGGTGCGCGCCATGGCGCGCATGATGGCGCGGGCGACGATGTCGCGGGTGGCGCGCTCTGCCCGTGGATCTTCCTCCAGCATGAAGCGGGTTCCGTCCTTGTCGCGCAGATATGCGCCCTCCCCCCGCAAGGCCTCGCTGATCAAGGACCGGCTGGAGCCAGCAACGTATAGCAGCGTCGGGTGGAACTGCATGAACTCCATGTCTCGCAACAGCGCGCCTGCCCGGTAGGCGGCGGCCATACCATCCCCGGTGGCAACCTGGCTGTTGGTGGTCTCGCGGTAAATGCGGGCGGCGCCACCGGAGGCGAGGACGGTGGCCTTGGCCCAAATGGCCAAGCGCTCTTCCCTGGGGGTGGCCACCAGAACTCCCACACAGCGCCCCTCGTGGGTGAGCAGGTCGAGGGTGAAGGTGCGATCCTTGATTTCAATGTTGGGGGCGCCCCGGGCGCTGGCAATCATGCCACGCATGACCTCGTGGCCGGTGGCATCACCTAAAGCGTGAACAATGCGGGCATGGCTGTGGCCTCCCTCGGTGGTGAGTGCGAGGTGACCATTGTGGTGATCGAACTTCACCCCCATACGGATGAGGTCGCTGATTTGCCGTGGCGCCTCCTCCACCACCATGCGCACCACCGATTCATCGCATAAACCGTCGCCTGCGATCAGCGTATCGGTGACATGGTCCTGGAAGCTATCTTCGGGGGAAAGCACCCCGGCGATGCCGCCCTGGGCCCAGGCACTGTTGCTGATCTCTACTTTTTCCTTGGAAATGACCAACACACGCTGGCTGGAAGGAACCGCCAGCGCGGCCCGCAGGCCGGCAATGCCGCCCCCCAAAACCAGCACATCGGTGAAGGCGTGCAGCACCTGTTTGGGATTGAACTGAACCAGGTGGCGCGGCGCTGCCGGGGGAAACATGGAGGGTGGAGCCTTTGGGTTGCTGTGGCATGGCGATCAACGGGGCTGAGAAATACCAGCCCCCGGAGCGCCCGTGCCGGATTTGCGTTTGCGGCTGAATTCCCGCCAGGCATCACGGTACTCTGCCGGGGGTTCGGGCCTGTTTTCACCCTGAACCTGTCCGGCTCCCGCGGGGCGACCCGTGGCCTGACGAGCCCCGACACTACCCAGGGAACCGCCTGCCTGGGGTGCCGTTTTATCATCGCCAGCCAGAGCCTTTTCAACCTGGTCTTTGCGGTCGCGCAGCATTTGCTGGTATTTGGCAATCTCTTCGTCGGACATGCCTTTCTGCTTCAGTTTGTCCTTGTTCTTTCTGATTTGGTCTTCCAGACTCTCAATTTGTGCCAAAGCAGCCTTTTTCGATTCGGCGTCGGGCGCATCCGCCTTGCCGCGGCTACCTGATTTACTGACGCCCTCAGGGCCATTCCCATCCTTGCCCCCGGGGCCAACGCGCGGATCGATTCCGCGAGCGTCACCGGGTTTGGCGTTGGGATCCGGTTTGTCCCCCATCCCAGGCAAGTCTCCTTGTCCGGGCTTATCCCCCTGACCCGGCATGGGCTTGTCACCTTGTCCGGGTTTATCCCCCTGACCAGGTTTGTCACCCACCCCGGGCATATCGCCTTGTCCGGGCTTATCCCCCTGTCCAGGCATGGGCATATCGCCTTGTCCGGGCTTATCCCCCTGTCCAGGCATGGGCTTGTCGCCCTGACCGGGCATGGGCTTGTCACCCTGACCGGGCATTGG
>DKBS01000023.1:24536-24702 GCA_002451275.1 Planctomycetaceae bacterium UBA6894
CCGGGCATGGGCTTGTCGCCCTGACCTGGCATGGGCTTGTCGCCTTGGCCTGGCATGGGCTTGTCGCCCTGCCCTGGCATGGGCTTTTCGCCTTGGCCTGGCATAGGCTTGTCCCCTTGTCCGGGCATAGGTTTTTCGCCCTGACCTGGCATGGGCTTGTCACCTT
>DKBS01000162.1 GCA_002451275.1 Planctomycetaceae bacterium UBA6894
CGAAGACAAACCTGCCTGGAAGAGTTTGCCACCCAAGGGCCGATCGATTCTTGGCGCTGACAAAGGCAAGGTTGCCCTAATTTCGGAAGAGGGGACCACCCGGTGGCAAATTCCGGTTCGGGCGGAAGTTCATGACATCCACCAACTGGCGGAAGACCGTTTTCTGCTTCCTATGGGCCGGGACCGTGTGGCCGAGCTGGATCACACGGGCAAGGAATTGTGGTCTTACAAGGCCGAGAAAGTTCCCGCCAACACGCAGCACATCGAAATTCACTCGGTACAGCGACTGAAAGATGGCACCACCCTGGTTGCTGAATCCGGAAACCAGCGACTGGCTATTGTTGATCCAGAACGCAAGGTCGCCCACTCGATCCCGCTCACCATTGATCATCCCAACCCCCACCGGGACACGCGTCTGGTGCGCCAAACCCCCGCTGGCACCTTTCTGGTTTGCCATGAGGGAGATGGCATGGTGCGCGAGTATGACACCAAGGGAAAGGTAGTCTGGTCCCACAAACTTGACTTGGCGGGCCGGCCCCGCTCAGGCGGCCACGGACCTGAGGGCCATGGGACCGAGGTCTACGGCGCCTGGCGCACCCCCAATGGGTCTACCTGGATCGCATGCGGAAACGGCAACCGGGTGATCGAGGTAGACGAGCGTGGCAAAACCATTTGGGCGATGGAACAGAGGGAAATTCCGGGCATCGTGCTCGCCTGGGTGACCATGCTGCACCTGCTGCCCGATGGCAACCTGCTTATTGGCAACTGCCATGCTGGACCGGATCAGCCCCAGCTCATCGAGGTGACCAGGGACAAAAAACTGGTCTGGGCCTTCCAAAACTTCAGGCAGTTCGGCAACGGCCTCGCAGCCGCCCAGGTTGCCAGCCTGCCGGATGGAACCATCCGCTGATGCTTGAGCAGACCGAGAGACTTCCCGTGGCCCCAACCAACCCAGGTTTTTTCCTGGAAGGTATCCATCATGTGCAAATCGCCATCCCGCCGGGGGGCGAGGAATCCGCGCGGGGGTTTTACAAACAGGTGCTAGGACTGCGGGAAGTGCCGGTTTCCCCGTTGGTTTCCAAGCTGGCGATCGCCTGGTTTGAACAGGATTCCCTTCGGCTCCATGTGGGCATCGACCCCGATTTTCACCCTTCCCGGAGGGGCCATCCCGCCTTCGTGGTTCGGACCTATGATGCCCTGATCCATCACCTGGAAATCATGGGTATTGAAGTCATACAGGCGGCTACCGTTGCGGGCAGCAGGCGATGCCATATCCATGATCCTTTCGGCAACCGCATCGAGCTGATTGAAAAAACCCATGCCGCGGAAATTCCCGGTTAAACCCACCGGCCCCGTTGGAAACCCAGGTCCGGTGGGGTATAACCGTTGGAACTCCGACCCTGAAAATTCCGGGTTTCTGAATCGATTCCCAACTTGAGGTTCACCATGCGTCCATCACCACGGTGCATTTATTCCGTGTTCGCGATCTGGGCAGGCCTGGCACCTCTTGTTTCGGCACAGGCACCTGTTTCGCAAGTGCCGGAAGTGGTCGATTCCCGCGTTCCGCGCACCGCAAGCACCACCGCAACCGCAACAACAAAACCAATCACAGCCGATTTCACCCGGGGGGCCGTCCCTGCCTGGTTATGGGGCGCGGATGTCAGCAAAAGCTATGTGCTGTCAAAGGAATTCCGGCTCGACCAAATGCCCTCCAAAGCCCTTTGCCGGTTCACATGTGACAACGAAGTGAAGCTGTTGATCAACGGCAAAGAGGTTGGTGCCAGCACCGATTGGCAGGAGCCGGTGACACGGGACATCACCGCTCATTTGAAACCGGGCTCCAACACTCTCCGAGCCGAGGTTGGCAATGACGGGGGAAGCGCCGCCGGTTTCGCCCTGAAGGTAATCCTGCAACCCTCTAGTGGCAATCCAACCTATATCGTTTCCGATGAATCCTGGTCGTCCCTGGAGGCAGGCAAAGGCGGTGAAGGCCAAAAGCCCCGGGTGGTGGGAAAGATGGGCGATAGCCCCTGGGGGAATGTGTTTTCGGGCCCTGGCGGCGGTACGGGTGGCAACCAGCCCTTCCAACTTCCCGAGGGGTTTCTGATCGAGCGGATTTTCACGGTGCCTAAGGCGACCCATGGCTCTTGGGTTTGCCTGACCACCGATGACAAGGGCCGGCTAATCGCCAGTGACCAGGAAGGCAAGGGGCTGTACCGGATCAGCCCGGGCAAGCCAGGCACCAATGAACCGACCCGGATTGAAAAGCTGAAAGTGGATATGACCAGCGCCCAAGGCATGCTGCACGCGTTTGGCGCCCTCTATGTGTGCGCCAACGGCGGCCCTGGAAGTGGACTGTACCGCTTGCGGGATACCGATGGTGATGACCAATACGATGAAGTGACCAAGCTAAAGGCATTTGAAGGGGGTGGGGAACACGGACCACACGCGCTGCGCCTTTCCCCGGATGGCAAAAAAATCCTTGTCTCCTGCGGCAACCACACCCTTCCCCCCAAGGGCTTCCAAAAAAGCCGCATCCCCTCCAACTGGAACGAGGACCACCTTCTGCCCCGCCAGTGGGATGCCAACGGACATGCCCGTGGCATTCTGGCCCCGGGGGGCTATATCGCCAGCACAGACCCTGATGGCAAGGAATGGGAAATTTTCACCATCGGCTACCGCAACCAATACGATTTCGCCTTCAATCCAGAAGGGGAAATGTTTGTCTATGACGCCGACATGGAATGGGATTTTGGCATGCCCTGGTACCGGCCCACGCGGGTGAACCACGCCACCAGCGGCAGTGAATTGGGATGGCGCAGCGGCACGGGCAAGTGGCCCGCCTACTACGTGGACAGCCTGCCCGCCATGGTGGACATCGGGCCGGGCTCTCCAGTGGGCGTGGAGTTCGGCACCGGGGCGAAATTCCCCGCCAAGTACCAAAAGGCGCTGTTCATCTGCGACTGGACCTTTGGCACCATGCATGCCATTCTCATCGAGCCCCAAGGCGCCACTTATTCCGCCAGACGCGAAGAGTTCGTCTCCCGCGCGCCCCTGCCCCTCACCGATGTGGTGATCAACAAGGATGGCGCCATGTACTTCACCGTGGGTGGCCGTGGCACCCAATCGGAACTGTACCGGGTGACCTATGTGGGCAAGGAATCCACCCAGCCTGCGGACGCCGATTCCACCACCGATGCCAACGCAAGCCAAAGGCAATTGCGCCGCAAGCTGGAAGCCTTTCACCAAAAGGGAAGCGCAGCAGGAGATGACCTGCAGTTCATCCTGGAACAGTTGGGACATACGGACCGTTTCATCCGGTACGCCGCCCGTGTGGCGATAGAAAACCAACCGGCGGAGTTGTGGCAGGACAAGGTTCTGAATTTGTCGGCCAAATCGGCCCTGATTCAGGGAGTGGTGGGGGTGGCGCACCAAGGTGACAAGAACCTTTCGGACAAGGCCTTGCAAAGCCTTTTGAAAATTGACTGGAGGTCCATGGACAACGTCACCCGGCTGGATTGGCTGCGGGCCATTCAATTGGTATTTATCCGCATGAAGGCCCCGGGCACGGAAGTGACGGCCCAAACCCTGGCCCTGTTAGACCCTCTTTTCCCCGATCGGGACAACATGATCAACCGGGAGTTGATCAATCTGCTGGTTTACCTCCAGTCACCCACCATCCCTGGCAAGACCACAGCCCTTCTCAACGCACCCTCCGTGCAGGAAAAAGAGAACGCGATAGATGACCTGCTGGCCCGCAATCGAGGCTACGGCGGCACCATTTCCCAAGTGATGGCCAACCGTCCTGACGCCCAAAAGATCCACTATCTTTTCGCGCTGCGTAACCTGAAGGATCATTGGACCCTGGATGCGCGCAAAGCTTACTTCACCGCTCTGAACGAGGCCCGTGGCCGTTCGGGGGGCGCCAGCTACCAGGGTTTCTTGAACAACATCGAGAAGGAAGCCTACGAAAACGCCAAAGACACTGATCGTTTGGCGATTGAAGCCATGGGCCTGCGCAAGCCGGCGAAACTCAGCGCCTTGCCCAAACCTGCCGGCCCGGGAAAGGCTTGGGCTCTTGATGACCTGGCCGCACTGACCAAGGAAGGCTTTCGTGCGCGCAATTTTGAAAACGGCAAAAAATCCTTTGCCTCAGCCAGGTGCGTGGTGTGCCATCGCTTCAACGGCGAGGGCGGTGCCACCGGGCCCGACCTGAGCCAGGTTTCAGGCCGGTTCAGCGCCAAGGACTTATGCGAATCGATTGTCGAGCCGAACAAGGTCATCTCAGACCAATACAAGGCTTCCATCATTGAAACAAATTCCGGGAAGGTGCTCACCGGCAAGGTGGTCAGCGAAACCGCCACTCAATTGGTCCTGGTCACTGATCCGGAGGATTCCACGAAGGTGGTCGAGGTCCAGAAAACCGACATCGAGTCGATCAAGCCCTCTCCCGTCTCGCTGATGCCAGCCAAGCTCATCGACGGACTCAACCAGAATGAGGTGCTAGACCTGCTGGCCTACATGCTATCCAAGGGTGATCCGGCTAGCCCGTTTTTCAAAAAGTAACCACGCGAGGTTTGCCCGATGCTCGCCGCCCTACTTGGGCTGGTGTTTTGCCAGCCCAGCCCGGGTTTTCTGATTGATTTGACCCGCGCCGAACAGGCCAAAAAGTGGCGTGCCCAGCACGACATTCGTGCGCTGGAACCCACGATGGAAGGCCTGCTGGTGCGTGTCAGCGGCGACGACCCCTACCTGGCCGGCCCACGCATCTTCCCGCCGGGCGGCAAACAGCCGCTCTTGGGCATTATCAAACTGAAATCTGTCACCGGCGGAACGGGCCAGATCTTCTATTTCAGCGACCTGAAGGGTACCACCGAGCGGGATTCGGTCCGCTTTGAGTTACCTGCGGGAGAATGGCACACCGCGCGGGTGAGACTGCCAGCACTGCCAGCGGGCACGCGCTTCCGGTTTGACCCACCCGGCAACGGTGACTGCGTGCTGGCCTCCATCGCGCTGCAACCCCGCAAAGACATCCAGCCACCCGAGTGGTCTCCCCTTCCAGCCGACTCAGCTTCCAATGAAATGCCGCACACACTGAAAAGCGGCGAGGCGACCCTTCGCGTGGGAGATGGGTGGGACAACTGGCAACTGCAAGTGGCAGGCGACACGATCGCCCGTGGCCATCGGGCCGGCATGATTGGGCACCAGATCGTGCGCGAGGGAAAAACCGCGCTGGAATGGCTTCACTTGGAACCAAAGGCCTTCAACACCCGCACCGGTCCGCAAGGTGGAATTATCACCAGTGGCACGGTGAAGGACAGCGATGGCTGCTCCTGGGAAATGCAACTCAACTATTCGGCTGGGCCGGAAGGCAGCTTCTACTGCGTATTCAGCCTGACTGTGGACCGAGACCGTTCACTGGTCTGGCTTCCCGCGCTGATGGCTGTCGCAGGAAAAAGGGGAGGCGATGGCACACTCGAGTCGGGCAAGAAACAAGCGCTTCTGGCCGGGGTGGAATACCTGGATGATGAGCCAAGCAGTTCTCAGGCGGACATCCTGGGTCCAGCCCACCAGCGCCGTGTCCCGGACCCGGTGAAACTGACCATGCCCCTGATGGCCTGGCAATCGGGCAAGCAATGGCTGTCCATTCACTGGAAGGAAAAGCCGGACTGGACACCGATTTTTGACACACCTGACCGCACCCTGAGCACGGGTGGCCACTTGCTTGGAATGATCTTGCCCGGAGCCGACCCGGGGGTCCGCGGGGATGGAGACCTGTTTCCCTTTGCGGGCATCCCTCTGCCCGCAAAACAAAGGATCACGCTCCGGTTGACCCTTTCCGCAGGCAGGGGTGAAAACATCACGGCTGCTGTGAGCCACCACCTGAAGCAAAACCCACTTCCCGCGTTGCCACCCAAGCCAACCCTGGAGGCTTATACCCGTCTCGCAACTTTGGGTTGGCTGGAGAGCGGGCTGGGCGGGGCACCCGGAACCTATCGCCATGCCGTGATGGGCGAACTGATGGGGCCGCAACCGGCCAGTGATGCGGCATGGATGCTGGAATGGTTGTCCGGAAACTTGAATGGTGACCACCAGGCCAAACAAGCCCAGGAGGCATCCAGACAAGCTTGGACCAAGGTGGGAGCATCCGGGCGATTCCATGCCATGTTGGGCCATTTGCGAGAACCAGTCGCGATTTTTCTGGGCGAGCGGGCCGACCTAGAGGTAGGCACACGGCAGGCCGGGGCCCGCGTCCAACAAGTTCTGGCACGGTTTGAACCGGACGGAACCGTACGCTACCGGGGCAAACACCCGGCTGATTTGGCTCGGACCCAGCCCTCCCTCGAAGCCAACGGACTGACCAGCCGGGCGGTGGTCGACCTGATTCAAGCGGCCATCTTTAGCGGCGATTCGTCGCAGATGGAAAAAGCCATAGCCAAATTGAAAGCTCTGGACCGCTTCCAAAACTCCGTTCCGCGGGGAGCCCAAACCTGGGAGGTGCCCCTGCACACACCGGACATCCTGGCTTCGGGGCATCTGGTGGAGGCTTACCGTCTGGCTTACGAGGTGACAGGGGACAAAAAATTCCTCGAAAAGGGGATTGATTGGGCGTGGACAGGCGTGCCGTTTGTCTATCAGCGCAAACCTGCCGCGGTTCCGATTGGCGAATACGCCACCATTGCGGTGCTGGGGGCCACCCACTACGAAGCCCCCGTGTGGATCGGGCTACCGGTTCAATGGTGCGGCCTGGTCTACGCTGATGCCATTGCCCGCCTGGCACGCCACGATGCCGAGGGGCCCTGGGAACAGTTGTCCACGGGCATCACCCTTTCGGCGATGCAGCAGGTGTACCCGGCAGGGACCAACCGCCAGGGCCTTTTGCCGGATTCTTTTTCGCTTCGTTCGCAAATACGCAACCCGGCGGATATCAACCCGGGCACCTTGCAGCCCCTGGCCATGCGCGTCCTCGCCAATTCCTGGTCGTATGACACCCTCGGAATACCCGGGTCCCAAGGCCGGGCCTGGTTGGTGGGACCTGGTAAATTCGACTGGAAAGACACGGCTGACAATGAGGTTGACATCCGCTTCACCCCTTGGCGGAAGGGGAATACATCGTGGGTACTTTTCGGCGGCACAGGATGGGAAGGCCTGTCTGTCAAAACCGACAAAAGCGTACCGGAAAGCCGACTGGTTCCTTTGGCAGAAACCTTGGCCAAAGCGGTTTCCGTGAACGGGCCCACATGCTGGCGGATCGGGCGCAAGGGACCGGTGCCTACCCCAATATCTGGCCCCAAGAGGCAGCCCTGAGTTCCAGGGGACGCTTTTTTCACCTGCCAATACTCCTAATTCTCGCAGGCAATCTGGCTACGGGGCCTGTACATTGATGGATACGGGCTTTCAGGACCGGGCCAACCCACTGTGCACCAAGGAGCAAGGTTGTGAGCCAGTCATCCCAGGATTCCATCAGCGCTTTTGGCAAGGCCCGCTCCACCGTGCCTGGCACCCCACTCGATCCCGAACAATTAAGGAAGGTCGATGCCTATTGGCGGGCCTGCAACTACATGGCGCTGGGCATGACCTATCTGAGGGCCAATCCACTCCTCCGGGAACCTTTGAAACCCGAGCATATCAAGGACCGCTTGCTGGGCCACTGGGGTGCCAGCCCCGGCCTGGCATTCGCCTACATCCACCTCAGCCGCGCCATCAAGGAAAACGACCTGAATGTGGTCTTCATGGCCGGGCCCGGGCACGGGGCCCCCGGCATATTGGGCCCGTGTTACCTGGAAGGTTCCTACCCCGAGGTCTATCCCGACTGCAGCGAGAACGCGGAGGGGTTGCAGCATTTCTTCAAGCAGTTTTCCTTCCCGGGGGGCATTGGCAGCCATTGCACACCCGAAACACCCGGCAGCATCCACGAGGGAGGCGAGTTGGGCTATGTGCTTTCCCACGCCTGTGGCGCGGCCTTTGACAATCCGGACTTGATCGTGGCGGCCATGGTGGGCGATGGGGAATCGGAAACCGGTCCCCTGGCCACCAGTTGGCACATCAACAAGTTCCTCAACCCGGTGAGGGATGGGGCAGTTCTGCCAATTTTGCACCTGAATGGGTACAAAATTAACAATCCGACCATCTGGGCCCGCGTCCCCCACGGGGAAATCGAGGCCTTTTTCCGCGGAACCGGCTGGACCCCTTATTTTGTCGAAGGGTCCGACCCGGAAACAATGCATCAGGCCATGGCCGCAACCATCGACCAGTGCGTGGCCGACATCCGCACCGCCCAGCAAAAGGCCCGTACCTCGGGCAAGGCCTTCCGCCCCCTTTGGCCCATGATCGTGCTGCGCACCCCCAAGGGCTGGACCTGCCCACCCGAGGCGGGCGGGCACAAGCTGGAGGGAAGCTGGCGGGCGCACCAGGTCCCTTTGGCCGATGTGAAAAAAGATGCCACCCGACTGAAAATGCTGGAAGACTGGATGCGGGGCTACAAGCCCCAAGAACTATTCGACGAACAGGGAGCTTTCCGGGCCGATTTGAAGGCTCTTGCGCCGACAGGAACCAGGCGCATCGGCTCCAACCCGCACGCCAATGGCGGCCAGTTGAAAAAAGCCCTGCACCTTCCCGACTTCCGCGATTACGGCGTGAAGGTGGAAAAAATGGGCACCACTGAGGCGGAAAACTGCCGTCCCCTTGGCATTTTCCTGCGTGATGTCATGAAGGCCAACATGCGCACCTTCCGGGTTTTCGGCCCGGATGAAAACACCTCCAACAAACTGAACGCCATCTACGAAGTCTCCAAAAAAATGTGGCTGGAGGAATATTTTCCTGAGGACGCCGACGGCGGCGAACTATCCCCGGATGGCCGGGTGATCGAGATGCTGAGCGAGCACACCCTGGAGGGCATGCTGGAGGGGTACCTGCTGACGGGACGGCACGGCTTCCTAAGCACCTACGAGGCTTTCGCCCATGTCATCGATTCCATGTTCAACCAGCACGCCAAGTGGCTGACCATCTGCAACCAGCTCCCCTGGCGGGTGAACATTGCCTCGCTCAACCTGCTGATCACCAGCACCGTCTGGCGGCAGGACCACAACGGCTTCACGCATCAGGACCCAGGCTTCCTCGACGTGGTGGTGAACAAGAGCGCCGCTGTAACCCGCATTTATCTGCCCCCCGATGTCAACTCGCTATTGTGCGTGGCCAACCACTGCCTGCGCACCGAGAACTACATCAACGTGATCGTCTCGGACAAGCAAAACCACCTGCAATACCTCAGCATGGACGAGGCGATCATCCATTGCACCAAGGGCATCGGCATTTGGCCCAAGGCCTGCACCGACGAGGGAGAAGAGCCTGATGTGGTGGTCGCCAGCGCGGGGGACATCCCCACGAAAGAGGCGCTGGCCGCCACCGACATGCTGCGCCAGGAATTTCCCGGCCTGAAGATCCGTTTCATCAATGTGGTGGACCTCTTCAAGCTGCAATGCAGCTCGGAACACCCCCACGGTCTGACGGACCGCGATTTCGACAGTCTGTTCACCGTGGACAAGCCGATCATCTTCGCCTTCCACGGGTACCCCTGGCTGATCCACAGGCTCACCTACAAGCGGAGCAACCACAACAACCTGCATGTCCGCGGCTACAAGGAAAAGGGCAACATCAACACACCGCTAGAACTGGCTATCCAAAACGAGATTGACCGGTTCACCCTGGCCATCGATGTCATCAACCGGGTGCCCAAGCTGAAGGTCGCCGGGGCGCACGCGAAGGAAAAGTTCCGCAACCGGCAGATCCAGTGCCGCAACTATGCCCACGAGCACGGGGTGGACCAGCCGGATGCCGCGAACTGGCGCTGGCCCTACTGAGTCCACCTGCTTTCACGATCCCTGAAAAACCCGAGAGAATGGCCATGCAATCAAATCCACCTTCGCCCTTCAAAAGCTTAATGCCTTTGGGCCTGCTTGCCGGTCATGTTTGTGTTTTGGGTCTGGTGTTGACCGGTTGCCAAAAAACCACCGAAGTGGAACAGGCGCCGGCCAGAACCCGGGTGGAAATCGCCAAGCCACTGGTCCGCGATATTACCGACGCGGTCGACTTCAACGGTAGGCTGGAGCCATCCCAAACCGTTGAGATCCGCCCCCAGGTATCAGGGTATCTGGTGAAAGATGATTTCAACGAAGGGAACGAGGTGAAGGCCGGCACCGAATTGTTCAAGATCGATGACCGTCCCTTCCTTCGAGCGCTGGAAGGAGCCCAGGCTCGCAAGGCCGCCGCCGAGGCGGCGCTCAAGCTGACCGACGCCGAGCTGGCTCGCGCCCGCATCCTACGGACACGCGATGCCATCAGCCCGGAGGAAGTGGACATCCGAGCAGCCAACCAGGCGGTCTCGAAAGCAGATGTGCAAAAAGCCAACGCAGATTTAGCCAAGGCCCAGCTTGACTTGGATTTCACCAGCATCAAGGCTCCCATCAATGGCAAGGTCAGCCGCAAGCTTGTGACCACCGGCAACCTGGTGGGCCCCTCGCAGGTGGCCGAACCACTCACCACCATCGTCTCACAAGATCCGCTCCAACTGTATTTCTCGGTGGATGAGCGCACCCTTCTCCGCTACCAGCGTCGCAACCAAAACCAGGAGAAGACCTCCAACGAGGAATCGAATGGCATGCCCATCGTCTTCCGCCTGGAAGAGGAGCGCGAGTTCCGGCACAAGGCCATCCTCAACTTCAACGACAACCGAATCGATTCGGCCACGGGAACCCTGCAACTGCGGGCTGATGTGGCCAACCCGCTGGTGAATGGGCAAAGGCCCTTCACCGCCGGCATGCGCACCCGTGTCCGGGTGGTCACCGACCGCCCCTATCAGGCGCTTCTGGTGCGCGAGGAGGCCATCGTGACCGACCTGCGACGCAAATTCTTGTGGGTACTGCGGGATGGCAAGGCGGAGCGTGTCGAGGTGATGCTGGGTAACTCTGCCGTTGGTAACCTGCGCGACGTGCTGGAAGGCCTGAAACCCGATGACGTGGTGGTGGTGCGCGGAATACAGCGCCTGCGCCCGGGGGCCCCGGTGGAATCCGCCGAAGTGCCGATGGATCAAACGGAAAAGGCGGGCAACCCGACCAAGCAAGAAAACAAGGCGGGTAAATAACCATGATTTCCCGTTTCTTCATCGACCGGCCGGTTTTCGCGACGGTCTTGTCCATTGTGGTGATGCTGGTTGGTGGCGTCGCTTACCTACGCCTGCCTCTGGCCCAATACCCCGAGGTGGTCCCCCCCGTTGTGCAGGTGACCGCCAACTTTCCGGGTGCCAACGCGCGCACGGTAGCCGAGACGGTTGCTGCCCCGCTGGAGCAAGAAATCAACGGCGTGGAAAAGATGCTCTACATGAGCTCCAACTCCACCAATGACGGCCGCATGGTCCTAAATGTCACCTTCCAGGTGGGCACCGATTTGGACATGGCCCAAGTATTGGTGCAAAACCGGGTTTCCGCCGCCCTGGCCCGTTTGCCCGAAGAGGCCCGCCGCCAAGGAGTGGTCACCAAGAAACGGTCACCCAGTATCCTCCTGTGCGTGAACCTGGTCTCGGAAACCAACCCCGCCACCGGCACCGAACTTTACGACCTGCTTTTTTTGGGCAACTACGCCACCACCCGCATCAACGAGGCGCTGGCCCGCATTGATGGCGTCGGAAGCGTGGAACCGTTTGGCAACCGGGATTTTTCCATGCGGGTCTGGCTCGACCCCGACAAAATGGCAGCCCGCAATCTGGTACCCGTCGATGTGCTCGAAGCGATCCGGGACCAGAATGTGCAGGTTGCCGCCGGCGGATTGGGGCAGCCCCCCGCCCCCGCCAACACCCCTTTCGAGATGGTTCTGAAGGCCCGCGGTAGGCTCGCCACCGAGGAGGAGTTCGAGAAGATCATCCTCAAGACCGGGGACACCAACACCCAAGCGGTCTATCTGGCCGATGTGCTGCGTGATTCCGAGTACCAACTGCGTGTCGATCCCAAAGCCCTGGAACAGGCAGGCCTCACCGTCGAAAAGCTGGACCAGCTCCTCGACGAGGCGGGCCACCTGTGCGCCCCCATGCCGGGCACGGCCGACCAGTTACGTCTGAGAAGCGCATCCACCTCGCCCTGGGCCATCCGGGTGCCAACCCCCAAGTCCGGTACCCTGCCCCTGCGTGATTTGCTGGGCCACCCCGGCGGAATCACCAGCCTGACGCGCGGTGTGGAACTGGGGGCCAAGAGCTACACCGTCAACAGCTATCTGGACGGCAAGGAATCCGTCTGCGTGGCTGTCTACCAGCAACCCGGATCCAACGCGGTGCAAACCGCCCAGACAATTAAGGAGACCATGCAGGCCCTCAAGGCAGATTTCCCTCCCGGCATGGATTACAAAATTGTCTACGACACCACGGTTTTCATCGAGGAATCGATCAATACGGTCTACCACACCCTGTTCGAGGCGATGATCCTGGTCCTACTGGTGGTGATCGCCTTTCTGCAGGACTGGAAGGTCACCATCCTGCCGATGATCGAGGTGCCGGTCTCCCTGGTGGGCACATTCGCAGTAATGAGCATACTGGGTTTCAGCCTGAACAACCTGTCGCTTTTCGGTCTGGTTTTGGCCATCGGTATCGTGGTGGATGACGCCATCGTGGTGATTGAGAATGTTGAACGCTGGATCGCCAAAGGCTACGAACCCAAGGAGGCGGCCAGGCGCGCCATGGACGAGACCACCGGCGCGGTGCTCGCCATCGCCATCGTGCTGGCGGCGGTTTTTGTGCCAACCGCATTCTTGTCGGGCATCAGCGGCCAGTTTTTCCGCCAATTCGCCCTCACCATCGCCGGCTCAACCCTGATCAGCGCCATGAACGCGCTGACCATGACCCCCGCCCGCTGCGCCCTGATCATGAAACCGCACAATCATCACGGGCCCCGCGAAGCACCCCTACCCAACTGGGCCATGCCCCTGGTGGGCGTGTTGGTGGGCTGGCTGTTTTTCGGGCCCCTGGTGGCCGGAATCAGCCCGCAAGTTGCCCCCTGGGGCAAAGCCTTGGCCGGGGCCATCGGGCTGGTTGCCGGTATGGTACTGGTCAAGCCCACCAACGCTGCGCTGTTGGTCTTTTTCAAGTGGTTCAATGTGGTGATTGGTAAGGCGATGGACGGCTACGCCACACTGGTGGCCTGGCTGGTACGCCGGGCCCTGGTTTTCGCAGTGATCTATATGCTGCTGCTGGCTTTCACCGGTTGGGGCTTCAGCCGGCTGCCCACCGGTTTCATTCCAGAGCAAGACAAAGGCTACCTGTTGATGGCCGCCCAGATGCCCGAGGGGGCCAGCCTGGGGCGGACGGACACTTTTGTGCGCAAGCTGGACGAACTGGCCCGCCAGGACCCGGCGGTGGACCATGTGTTGGCCCTGCCCGGTTTTTCCATGTTGGCCAGCGCCAATGTCTCGGAGGCGGGCGCGCTTTTCGTCATCCTCAAACCCTTTGAGGAACGGGGCAAGCACCATGACTGGAGCGCTCCAGAAACACAAAAACGCCTGAGTGCCAAGGTGGCGGAAGAACTGGATGGCCTCGCGCTGGTCTTCGGTTCTCCCCCGGTTGACGGGCTGGGCAGCACAGGCGGCTTCAAGCTGCAGGTGGAGGATATGACGGGGGTTGGCCCCGAGGCGCTGGCCCAGGCCGTGCGTGACATGGAGAAGGCCTCGCTAGCGGAGCCCAAACTGGCAGGCTTGATGAGCACCTTCTCCAATTCGCAGCCGCAATACTTCCTGGAATTCGACCGGGACAAGGCGCGCACCAGCGGGGTGAGTCTGGACAATATCTTTTCAGCCCTCAGCACCTACCTGGGTGGCATGTATGTCAACGACATCACCCTCTACGGCCGAAACTGGCAGGTGAATGTGCAGGCTGACGCCAAATTCAGGCTCCATAAGGAGGACCTGCGCCTGCTCCAGGTCAGAAACACCGCGGGCAAGATGATACCCCTGGGCACCTTTCTCACGGTGGTTGATGACAGCGGCCCGGCCATCGCCTCCCGCTACAATCTGCGGTCTGCTGCCAGCCTGAACGGCGCTGCAGCTCCCGGCGTGAGTTCAGGCGAAGCCATGGCGACGGTGGAGCGCCTGGCCAAAAACAACCTTGGCGGCTCCATGGCCATTGAATGGACCGAATTGTCGCTCCTGGAGCGTTTGGCCGCACAGGACTGGATCAACATCCTCATTTTCCCCCTGGGTGTCATCTTCGTGTACCTGGCATTGGCTGCCCAGTACGAAAGCTACACCCTGCCCCTGGCCATTCTGCTCATCGTGCCCATGTGCCTGCTGTCCGCCTGGGTGGGGCTGGTTTATAGCGGCCTAGCCAACGATCTCTTTGTGCAAATCGGCCTGGTGGTGCTGGTGGCCCTGGCTGCCAAGAATGCCATCCTCATTGTGGAATTCGCCAAACAACTGGAAGACACAGGCAAGTCCCGCAACGAAGCGGTGGTGGAAGCCTGCAAGATGCGCCTGCGCCCCATCCTGATGACCTCGCTGGCCTTCATCTTGGGTGTTGTGCCTCTTGTCTTTTCCCATGGTGCCGGCGCGGAAATGCGCAGGGCGATCGGCATCACAGTTTTTTCCGGCATGCTGGGTGTCACCTTCTTTGGGCTGTTGTTCACGCCGGTATTTTATGTGCTGGTGCGGCGGTTCCTTGGAGGCGAAACCAAGCAAACGCCCCTCGCCAATCCCTCCGATCCAAGCCCGCCTCAAACAATCCATTGAGGTCCCACTTACTCGCCATCCACCCCGGAAAGGGCGGGGATTTCATGGCTGTTTGGGCTAGGACCGAATGGCCAAGTGGTATCCCCTGGAGAATCAAACCGGGTAAGATGATGTCCCCACCCACCCGAACCGGGTCGCGGAGAATGTTCAAATGCCAGGCATGTTTTTCTCCATTGCTCTGCCCTTGTTGTTGGCAGGAATCGACTCCGGATCCGACAGCGCGGTCGATTTTAACCGGGAAATTCGGCCACTGCTGGTGGAACATTGCCTGGCATGCCATGGCCCGGATGAAAAGGCGCGCAAAGCCGATTTGCGTCTGGACGGGCTGAACCTTGCCGCTTTGGAAACCGATGGAGGGAAGCTGATTGTCCCGGGTAAACCGAATGAAAGCGACCTGGTAGCCCGTCTGGTGCATGTCGATGCGGCCAAACTGATGCCCCCCCCGAAATTTGCCAAGCCGCTCAACCCCAAACAAATCGAACGGCTCAAAACCTGGATCCGCCAAGGGGCCAAGACCACTGCCCATTGGGCTTTTGCGCCTCCCCAGCGGCCCCCCGTCCCGGGGGTGAAAAACCGCGCTTGGGGGCGCAATGCCATCGACGCGTTCATTCTGGCACGGCTGGAAACCGAAAGCCTGCAACCCGAGCCCGAGGCCGGGCGCGCCCGCCTGCTGCGCCGGGTCAGCCTCGACCTGACCGGGTTGCCTCCCACCCCCGCAGAGGTGAAGGCCTTTGAATCGGATTCCTCGCCGGATGCCTATGAGCGAGCGGTAGACCGTTTGCTGGCCTCGCCCCGTTATGGGGAACGCATGGCTCTGGAATGGCTGGACATGGCCCGCTTTGCGGACAGCAACGGCTTCCAGGTGGATTCCAGCCGGTCGATGTGGCCTTGGCGCGACTGGGTCATCAGCGCATACAACCGCAATTTGCCGTTTGACCAGTTCACCATCGACCAGATCGCAGGCGACATGCTGCCCAATCCCACCCAAGAACAACTCCTCGCCACCGGGTTCCAGCGCAATCACCGGCTCAACGGCGAGGGTGGACTCATCGCCGAGGAATGGCGCGTGGAAACGGTGATCGACCGCGTGGAAACCACAAGTCTGGCCTGGATGGGCCTAACCGCCGGATGCGCCCGCTGCCACGACCACAAATATGATCCGCTTAGTCAGAAGGAGTTCTACCAGCTCTTCGCGCTGTTCAACAATGTTCCGGAAAGCGGCACCCTGCAGGAAAATCGCAAGGGTGGCAACACCGACCCCGCCATTGAGGTCGCCACCCCGGAGATGCTTGCCAAAATCAAGGAAGCCCAAGGCCTAGTGGATGCGGCCAAACAAAAGGTGCGCCATGAGGAGACAAAAGCCGCCAGCCAGGTGGACGCGTGGGCCGCGGGACTGGCGACCGGTTTGGGCAAATCCGTCTGGAAGCCTTTTGAGGCCGGCAGCCTGCAGGGAAATGGCGGCACCCAATACACCCGTCTGGCGGATGGCACATGGCTGGCAAAAGGCCCCAATCCCAACCACGAGACCACCATTGCCAAAGCGCCTATTTCCGGCACGATCAGCGCCGTCCGGTTGGTCTGCCTGCCCGATGCCTCGTTACCCAACCAAAGCGTGGGCCGGTACTCCAACGGCAATTTTGTGCTGACCCGGATGGAAGCCGCCCTTTTCACACCCGGCAGCGACAAGCCGATTCCACTTCGTTTCAGCCAGGCTCTAGCCGATTATTCCCAACCCGGCTGGCCCATCGAGGCCACGGTTGGCCAGGATGCCAGCAAGGGCTGGGCAGCCGATGGCCCCACGCGGCGCCAACCCTTGGAAGCCATTTTCAAATTGAACACACCTGCCCAGGCTCCGGCCGGCAGCACGCTGGAAATCCGGCTGATTCAAGCCACCTTGGGTGGCCACAACATCGGTCGTTTCCGTCTGGCTGTCACCGATGCCCCTGCCTCCGTGGTGAAATTGGGTGAGGCCGGCCCCTCCCCCGAGTTGGTTGCGGCCCTGAAAACGCCGACCGACAAGCGAAACGATGGTCAAAGAAAATTGCTGCTGGACCACTACCTGGCCAGCGCTCCCGGCCCCCTGGGCCAGGCAAAAAGCCATCTGACCAAGGCTGAGCAGGCGCTCAAGGCTTTGAACGACAACCTGCCCACGGCCATGGTGATGAAGGAGGGACCGCCTCGCAAAGCCCACATCCTGGTCCGTGGCCAATACGACAAAAAAGGCGAGGAGGTATCTCCGGGCTTTCCCACCATGCTGCCTCCTCCCCCTCCCGGCGGCAAAGCGGACCGCCTCACCCTGGCCAGGTGGCTTGCCAGCCCGAATCACCCCCTCACCGCGCGGGTGTGGGTGAACCGAGCTTGGGAGCGATTCTTCGGCGCGGGCCTTTGCCGCACCACCGACAATCTGGGCACCCAAGCCGAATTCCCCACCCACCCGGAATTGCTCGACTGGCTGGCCACCGAGTTCGTGGACCGCAAGTGGGACA
This sequence comes from Planctomycetaceae bacterium UBA6894, assembly GCA_002451275.1. Lineage (GTDB taxonomy): Bacteria > Planctomycetota > Planctomycetia > Gemmatales > Gemmataceae > UBA6894. The sequence continues at coordinate 17,247 of DKBS01000162.1, forward strand.
TGAAATCCATGGTGCGCCTCATCGTGACCAGCGCAACCTACCGCCAGGACTCGAAGATCGCTCCGGAAAAACTGAAACTGGATCCACAAAACCGGCTTTTGGCCCGGGGCCCGCGTTTCCGCCTGCCGGGCGAGATCCTGCGCGACCAAGCCCTGTTTGTCAGCGGGCTGCTGGTGGACAAGGTGGGCGGCCCTTCAGTACGCCCTTACATGCCCACCGGGGTGTGGGATGAAACCAGCGTCTATGGAGACCTGCGCAACTACAAAAACGACACGGGCGACGGCCTTTATCGCAAGAGCATCTACACCATCTGGAAGCGGACCGCCGCGCCGCCCACCATGCTGCTGTTTGATGCTCCCAACCGCGAGACCTGCCTGGTACGCCGGGGCCGCACGAACACGCCGCTGCAAGCGTTGGCCCTGCTGAATGAAATCACCTATGTGGAGGCGGCCCGCAAACTGGGAGAACGCATGCTGGCGGAGGGAGGAAACGATGCCGACAGCCGCCTGAAACACGGCTTCCGCATCACCCTGGGCCGCGAGCCCTCGGCCCGTGAACTGGAGATTCTGCGGGAAGGCTTGGCGCGTGATAGCCAGCGTTTCGCCCAAGACCCGGCTGGTGCCGCGAAACTAGTCGCCCTGGGCGAGGCCAAGCCAAAAGCAGGATTGCCTCCGGCTGATCTGGCTGCCTACACCCTGGCCGCCAATGTGCTGCTCAACCTCGACGAATGCGTGACACGGGAGTGAACCAATCCATGCGTCTCACCAACCATCCGGCGTTGGCAAACCATTTGAACCGCCGCATTTTTCTGGGTACCGGGTTGGCCGGCATGCTGGGAGGTATGGCCGCGGGCAAATTACGCTCCGAGGAAGCGGGAGCCAACTGGCTGATTCCCGGCATTGCCAAGGCCAAGCGGGTGATTTACCTGTTCCAATCCGGCGCGCCCTCGCAGATGGATTTGTTTGATCCCAAACCGCAGATGGAGAAGCGCCGCGGCGAGGATCTCCCCGAGAGCATCCGCAAGGGGCAGCGCCTCACCACCATGACCAGCGGGCAATCAAAATTCCCGGTGGCCCCCTCCGTTTTCAAATTCAAACAGCATGGCGATTCGGGCCTGTGGCTCAGCGACGCCTGGCGTTACCTGCCCCGCGTTGCGGATGATTTGTGCATGATCCGCACCATGCACACCGAGGCGATCAACCACGATCCCGCTATCACCTTCATGCAAACCGGCAACCAGCTTCCCGGTCGGCCCAGCATCGGCGCCTGGGTGAGTTACGGCCTGGGCAGCCCCAATAAGGACTTGCCGGGCTATGTGGTGCTCACCAGCTTTGGCAGCGGCCGGCCCGATGACCAACCGCTGTACGACCGTTTGTGGAGCGCCGGCTTTTTGCCTGGCAAACACCAGGGGGTGAAATTCCGCAACAAGGGTGACGCGGTGCTTTACCTCACCGACCCACCCGGCGTGGACCGTTCCACCCGACGTTCTACCCTGGACCGGCTTGCAATGCTGAATGGCCTACACCATCAGGATTTGGGCGACCCGGAGACCGAAACACGGATCAGCCAATACGAGATGGCCTTCCGCATGCAGGCCAGCGTGCCCGACCTGCTGAATGTACGCGGCGAGACCAAGGAAACGCTCGATTTGTACGGCCCGGATGTCACCCGCCCGGGCAGCTACGCAGCCAACTGCCTGCTGGCCCGCCGACTGGCCGAGCGCGATGTGCGCTTCATCCAGCTTTTCCACATGGGTTGGGATCATCACGGCAACTTGCCCGCTGCCCTGCGGGGACAGTGCAAGGACACCGACCTGGCCACCACCGCCCTTTTGATGGACCTGAAGCGGCGCGGCCTGCTGGAAGACACCCTGGTGATCTGGGGTGGTGAGTTCGGCCGCACCATCTATTCACAGGGTGGCCTCACCGAGACCAATTACGGCCGCGACCACCACCCGCGGTGCTTCAGCATGTTTCTGGCTGGGGCCGGCGTGAAGAAAGGTCTCACCTTCGGTGAAACCGATGACTACTGCTACAACACCGTCCGGAATCCAGTGCATGTCAACCAACTCAACGCCACCATCCTTCACCTTCTGGGCATCAACCACGAACGGCTGACCTTCACCCACCAAGGCCTGGAGGCGCGTTTGACCGGCGTGGAGCCTGCACCTGTCGTGCGGGAAATTCTTGCCTGAACCAAGGGCCGCGATTTATTTTGCTCTATTAGCCTTCCTTAAAACTTGCGGCAATCAATCCGGATTGCGGCGAAGGGCCTCATCTTTCAGCACGATCAGGCCTTGGGAATCGAGTTCGGCCCCGGTTGCCTGACGACGCAAGTCCTGCATCAGCAGGTCCTCATACCGAAGGTTGGTGGCCTGGTTGAGGCGCTGGTACAGGTTATCGGGTTCGTTCATCTCGCGTTGCTTGCTGGCTCCCTGGTAGGCAGCCTTGAATTCGCTTTCAGACGGGGCCACCTTGCTGGTAACCAAGGCCAGATAAAGCGAGGTACCGGGGTTGTCAGCCAGCACCACGGCATTACCCGGGTCTGCATCCGCCAACAGCAACAGACTCTCAGGCCTGGGGTAGCGGATTGAATTGAGCGGGATGCGGCTTTGCTCGTAGGAGCCAGCCATCGCCGGCGAAAAAGATGCCGCGCGCTGCAGATTCGATTTGCCGTCAAAGGAGGTAGCGGCTGGAGCCCCCTTCAATTCGGGGAATTTCTCCTTCAGTTTGGCCAAGCACTGCTCGCCTGTCACCAAATCCACCGCTTTGCCCCCGGTGCAACCCTTCACAAAATCCTGGTATTCCTTGGCCTTTTTCCGGACTTCACGGACCTGACGGCGCAGGAGGATTTCATTGACCACCATCGGGCGAACCTCATCGAGGGTACGGGGCCGGCTGGTTTGCTCTTCCGAAGCCCAGAAGAGATACTCGGGCTTCACTTCCTTTTTCTTGTCCGAAGCCAACACCCCGTCGAGTGGCTGGTTCGGGTCGCGGCTGGTGATGCGGCTGGACTGGAACACACCCCGCACCTGCTGGCGCAGGTAGTCCGCAAAGGGGCGATCCACCTCGCGATTGGGGCTATTGGCCTTCAAACTATCCTGGTAGGCAGTGATCAGGGGCTGGGCAGCCGGATCCTTTTCCACGGAGCCCACATCCTGCAGTCCGGCCAATGAGGTGTAGGCAAAGCCCAAGGCTGTGGCCCGTTCCCTGGCTTTCGCCTCGGCCGCTGAGGCATCCTTGGGAGCAGTACCGTTCGTGCCACGCAGCCCTGCCAAAAATTCACTGAAGCTTGCAACCTGACGGTCGAAAGTGGATTTTTGCGAGGCGGCCAGCACTTCGGGAGCAATTTGAGCGGCCACTGTCTCCTCACCCGCCAATTTACCCGGGCTGGCGGTGGCCCCCAGAGGGCTGAAGGGCAGATGATTGGCTGAAGCCAGAAGCGCGGCTGTGGCGGCCTGCTTCACACGACGGAACCGGGCTAACGCATCCGGCCCGGCAGCCACAAACGCAACCGCAGCAGCGTGGTGGTTGGCCTGACCAAGGCCGATCACACCAGCAACTACTTCGGGGGTGATTTTTTCAAGTGAGTTGCCGGACTTCTGGTACGCCGCATCGTGGCGTCGCTGCTCGAAGGGAGCAATCTTTGCAGCCAGATCGCGGCGCTCAAAAGCACCCAATTGTGGGTCGAGCCAGATCCACGGTCCCAGGCCGGGAAGCGAGTCATTGGTCAACACGGGCAGACCGGTGGAACTGATATCGCTCCAGGTGTAGAGCCCCATCGCCGACGCGGCGGCGCCACCTGCCGCCGACTGGGCAAGCACCTGGGCTGGAGCCCAAACGCGCAGCGCCTGGAGCAGGGGCAATTGGGCCTTCACCAGGGGCGAATCCTCGCGGGCGGCCACCCAGGACAATTTGTACATCTGGGGAGTCTTGAAGCCGGGGAAAGCTGAACCCGGTGCCGGCTCGAGATCCTTGTATCGGTCGTAGAAATCCTGGATTTCCTTGTCGGCCACGGTTTGCGATTTGGGATCGACAGGAGGGATCGGCAAAGGCTGAACCACGGCGGCAACCCGGGTCAAGTTGCGCTCGTAAAAGCGGTGGAACTCTTCGGGAGTGGGGGCGAGCGTGGTCGCGGGAACACCGCCTGCCCCGCCACCCATCATCATCTGGAACAATCCGCCCGTGGATTGTCCCAACACCACCTCGCGGGCGAGCATGTTGGTCATCAGGCCCCGGACCGCTTCCTTGATTTCCTTGGGGTTGGCCACCCTGCGATTGAGCTGGGCGAACTGCATGGCAGTCTTCAGGTAGGGCAGTTCCTCAAACGCCATCCCTTCCGGCCAAGGGTCTTTCATGCTGGGAGTGGCCAGTTCCTCGTTGAAGATCTTCCGCATTGCGGCGTCATCGAGGCGGATACCCAACTTTTCAGCCTGGTGAGCCCAGATCAACTGGTCGATCGACTCATCCAGCGTTTGCGGCGGAACTGACAGGAAACGCGGGCGCTTGGCCTCGGACTCGCGGCGCTGGCTGGCGTTGAGGCTGTTGGAATAGCCAAAGCGCAAAAACTCGGCCAGCATGAAGTCGTCGCGGACCTTTTGAACGTCCGCCTTGTGAACCGTCTTTCCGAAAAGCGTGGTGACCTCCGGTCCACGGTCCGCTCCCGAACCCCCGGTCAGGGTATTTAGGATGTCTCCCTGCCCGAAGGTCAAAACGAAAACAAACATGGCCACCATGGTGATGCCGGCCATGACGACCTTCGAATTCTCACGGACCATTTCCAGGGGGTTGAACGCCATGTTCCGTCCTTAGATTGGCTCAGGCCTAAAATCGACAGATCTCTATGCGGCCAAAGCACTTGCGACACGCAAAGCTAAATATCCGCACCGGATTTGTCACCCCGGCGTGAGGCTGTCCCAACCTTATATATGGAAGAGCTTCCCCTTGACGACCTTGGAGAAGCCCACCATCGTGGGAGCCTATCGCCACATTGAAAATCTTCACGAAGTGAGGATTCTACCCGTTGTGACGGCAATCACAACGGCAACAAGCCCCAAAGCCTGACAGGACCGGAGGATAACTTTGGCCGCTCGGAAGAAAACCAAGAATCTGGTGATTGTGGAATCTCCGGCCAAGGCCAAGACCATCCAGAAATACTTGGGCCCAGATTACGAAGTAACTGCTAGCAAGGGCCATGTAAGAGATTTGCCAAAAAGCAGGTTTGGCATCGACATTGAAAACAACTGGTCGCCAACATATCGACCGCTTCAAGATCGCAAGTCAGTCCTAGATTCTCTTAAAAAGCTCGCCAAAACTGCAAAAACTGTCTATCTAGCGCCTGACCCCGACCGCGAGGGAGAGGCTATTGCCTGGCATCTGAAGGAGGCTTTGGGCCTTTCGGATGATCAGGTGAAACGGGTTACTTTCAACGAAATCACCAAGAAGGCTGTGCAGGCAGCCTTCGAACATCCGCGCGACATCGACATGGACCGGGTGCAGGCACAGGAAGCCCGTCGTTTCCTCGACCGCGTGGTGGGCTACAACCTGAGCCCGCTGCTCAGCCGCAAACTGGCCAGGCAACTTTCTGCCGGCCGTGTGCAATCGGTCGCGGTGCGCGTGATTGTGGACCGCGAACGCGAAATCGCCGCATTCAAGCCGGAAGAATACTGGAAAGTAGTGGCTCTGCTGTGTTCCGAGGGGACCGTAGATCGGGCCCTGATCGGTCCGCAAACGGTACGCATCACCGAGGTGCTTGCCGACAAGCCGAAGCGGGGTCGGAAAAAGGCTGCCAAGGATGAGGGCGGTGACGAGGGCGAACCAGGGCCCGAAACCATCCCGGATGGCTCGTTCCAAGCGGATCTGGTCGCTTGGAAGGGCGAAAAATTCGCCGCCGACAATAGGGCCACTGTCGATGAGGTGGTTTCCGGACTTTCCGGGGTCAACTGGATCATCCAGTCGCTAGAGGAAAAGGAAAAAGCCAACCGCCCCTCTCCCCCCTTCACCACCTCCACGCTGCAGCAGCAGGCCTCCTTGCGCATGGGGTACTCTGCCAGCCGGACCATGCGCACCGCCCAGCGGTTGTATGAAGGCGTGGAAATGGGGACCGAGGGCCAGGTGGCGCTGATCACCTACATGCGTACCGACAGCACCCGGGTGTCGTCTGACGCCCTGCAGGCTGTCCGCGCCAAAATCCTCGCTGATTTCGGCCCGACATACCTTCCCGACAAGCCCAACCTCTACGAATCGGGCAAAAGCGCCCAGGAAGCCCACGAGGCCATCCGGCCAACTGACCTGCGCTTCACCCCGGAAATGGTTTCCCGTGTACTGCCCTCGGAACAGGCCCGGCTATACACGCTGATTTACAACCGTTTCCTGGCCAGCCAGATGAAGCCCGCCATCACCAGCGTGACCACGGTGGAGATCAAGGCGGGGGAAGCCCTGTTCCGCGCCTCGGGCAGCATTTTGCGGTTCGACGGGTACCGTCGGGTCATGCCAGTGGGCAAGAAGGATGATGAGACCCAGCTCCCCGCCCTGAAACAGGGGCAGGGCCTCGATTTGCTCCGTCTGGACGGCAGCCAGCACTTCACCCAGCCTCCTCCCCGTTTCAACGAGGCCAGCCTGGTGAAAATCCTGGAAAAAGAGGGTATCGGCCGTCCCAGTACCTACGCGTCGATTATCTCCAAGATCCAGGAACGCGGATATGTGGAGCAGCAAGACCGGCGTTTCCATGCCACCCCCGTGGGAATGGAGGTGGTGGACATGCTGGTCGAGAATTTCAGCCGCATCATGGACCTGAAGTTCACCAGCCACATGGAGACCGAACTCGACCGCATCGAGACGGACCATATTCCCCGCAACGCCGTTCTAGATGAATTTTACGGGCCGTTTCGCGAGAACCTGAACGAGGCGTCCGAGAAGCTGGGCGCCAGCGAAAAGTGCCCCAAATGCGGCAAACCGATCCAGGAGCGCTTCAGCCGCCGCGGCCGGTTTTTCGGCTGCTCGGGTTACCCCGAATGCGACTTCATCAAGCGTCCCGAGGGCGAGGCTGAGCGTAAGCCGGCCGAGGTGACCGAGCACGCTTGCCCCACCTGCGGCAAGCCGATGCTGAAACGCTTTGGCAAAGGTGGCCCCTTTTTGGGTTGCTCGGGTTACCCCGATTGCAAAACCACGATGAACCTCACCGAGGAAGGCGGCCCGGTTCTGGCCAGCAAGCCCACCGAGCACACCTGCGAGAAATGCTCCTCCCCGATGATTCTGCGCACCGGCAAGCGCGGGCCGTTTTTGGCCTGCTCTGCCTACCCCAAATGCCGCCATGCGGTGGATGTGGACGCCGAGGGTAATCCGAAAAAGCCGGTGGATTTGGGCATCGCCTGCGAGAAGTGTGGCGCGTCCATGGCCATCAAGCGCGGGCCGCGCGGGCCGTTCCTGGGCTGCACCGCCTACCCCAAATGCCGCGGCACCAAGCAAATCACCCCGCAAATCCGGGAGCAGTTGGGCGACAAGCTGCCCCCCGCCCCGGTGAAGGCCCCCGTGCCTGCGGTCGAGATTGATCAGAAATGCCCGAAATGCGAGGCCCCCATGAAGTTGCGTTCAGGGGCAAAAGGTTTCTTTTTGGGCTGCACCAAGTACCCCAAATGCCGCGGGGTGATGGAGCCCTCTGATGAGTTGAAGGAACAGATCAAGGCCGCCGAAGCCGCCGGAGGGGCGGGTGCCTGATTGCCATTTTGTATCTCTGGCAATTGCCTCCAACCGGGCCCCTAAGGGCCCGGTTTTTTCATGATTATTCATGAAAGAGGTCCGGGGCAAAATGGGCCGGGAACTTCTTGAGGGGTTTGGGCACATTCGCTGAAGGTTGACAGCTTTCCAGGACGATCAAGATGGCAAGCAAGGCAAGGTTTGCCGGATATGGCGAACCTGCCGGTTCTAACAGGAGCTTCCATGCGGTGCCGCATCCACCGCTTGGGGTTCCTGGGTGGACTTGGAGCCGTGGCCCTTGGTCTGTCCGGTTGTGTGGCTGTGCCCACGCTTCCCGACCAGGGCCCGCCTCCCGAGTCGATAGCCCAGGATGTACCTCAAGCCAACAAGCGTCTGGTCCATTTGGTGTTCTTGGGTGGCATCGACCCGGTTGCCGCGCATGAATTCAAGAACCTGTTTGTAGCCACCCGCCAATCGGGCTACACCCGGTCCTACCACACCGAATTCTGGACCGGAATGGATCGCACCTGGGTTCGTCAGGAGCTGATCCGCCAGTTGGAAGCCAACCAATCGCAGCCGCAAAGCGTGGTGATCATCAGCCAAGACCATGCCTGGAAGGCCGGGCGCGACCTGACCGACGCGGTGGCATGCGCCGGCTATGGCACGGACCTGGTGATTGAAATAGATCCTCCCTCGGCAGCCAGAAGGGCGGGAAGCGCCGGGCTGACCAGCGCTTTGTTGCAGGTAGTTCCTGAAAGCCATTCGGCACTGGCTGAAACCGACGCCGCGGATGCGGCGTTCACCGTGCCGGGTACGAAAAGCTGGTCGCTTCCCATGGCGACCACCACGCGCGAATTGCTGCAGGAACGCTTGGCGCAAATCGCCACCTTGGTGGAAGTGGCGCACATCAGGCTTTTCCCACCGATGCTGGACCCTGGCCCGGATACGCCGCGGGTTGTGCCTCCGGGTGCCCCACCCCTGGTGCCTTTGCCCGGACCGGGCTGGGTGCCCGGCTCCGGCCCCTGGCCCGGTCGCGGCGAGGGTCAACCCCCCGCCGGAAAGGTTCCTGTACCGGTGCCGCCCCGGGGCATTCCGGAAAGCGATGGGTGGGATTTCCTGGCTCCCAGGGCACCCGGTTTCACCAATCCGACAGAGCTGCCCATCATGCCGCGCAAGGTCCCACCACCCAGTCTGCTGCCAGGGGAAATCCGACCCGGTCTGGGAACCTGATTGAGCCGCCAGGGCCAGGCCGACAAGGCGATCAAGGCCTTGGTTTTCTTGGAAAGCGACACCCTTTCATCGAGCACCCGATCCGGCAACAGGGCCAAGTGCTCGAGCAATCCCTGGTAGATGCCCACGAGGGCCGTGAACATGGCCGCCCCCGCAGGCGGCAAATGCCGCCGCAGGCGCCAGGCCTGGCGGTAATAATCACGGGCGCGCCGGATCTCGAATTCCATCAGTTGACGGAATTTCTGGGTTTTCTCGCCGCGTGAAATCTCGTCCTCGGTCACGCCAAAGCGGCGCAGGTCCTCCAGCGGCAGGTACAGCCGGCCCCTGCCGGCATCCTCCCGCAGGTCCCGCAAAATGTTGGTCCATTGGAGCGCGTAGCCCGTGGCGATCGCTGAGGGATAGGCGCGCCGATTCCGGCACCCCCAGATCGCCAGGCAACAGAGGCCCACCACCGAGGCCACCTTGTGGCAGTAGCCTTCGGCCTCGCGGATGGTTTCAAATCGCAAAGGATGCAGGTCCATGGCCACCCCGGCGATCGCCTCCTCGAGGTGGGCCGGATCGATCCCGAATGTACGCACCGACCAGGCCAGCGCCGGGTGGAGCGGATGGCTGGGCTCGCCCACCAGCGCCCGCTTTAGCGCGAGCTTCCAGGCCTCGAGGGACGCCAGCGGATCCTGCCCGGGCTCAGGCTCATCCGCGATGTCATCGGTCACGCGCAGGAAGGCGTACAGGGCGCACATCGCCCGGTGCTGTCCCGTGGGAAGCAGGCCAAAAGCCGGGTAGAAATTTCCCGCCTTGGTTTTGGCCACATTCCTGCACCAGGCGTGCGAGGCCCCCAGCGAAACCGCCGGGTTCTCCCTTGGGGAATTGGTCGCGTTGCCCGGCCAGAGCCTGCTCCAACCCGACAGGGCGAGAAGGGTTTTCCCCATCAATTTCAGTTTGCCAACCTTGCCCACCGTTGGCCTGCTGGAAAGGGTGTCGCCCCCCTGTTTTTCGATGGCATCCAGGATCGCGATCCCACCATCATGAAACAGTTTCACCTGGGGGGCCAGCGGGCCTTCCAGGTCGCTCAACAGCGGAGCCCCCTGATGGAACAGGTCGCGGGTGTACCGACACAGGTGAAGGACCAAGGCCTTGAGATTTTCGGAGGCCCTGGTTTGGTCCAGGTCCGCCTCGGTCACACCAAATTGGCGCCGCAAATCGGCAGGCAGGTAGATCCGGCCGATCTTCCGGTCCCTGCCAATGTCCTGCCAGAAGTTGGCCAATTGCAAAGCCGAGCAAATGGCATCGGACCATTGGTCGCGGCGGGGGTTGGCCGCGCCGAAAATGCGCAAAACCAACCGCCCCACTGGATTGGCGGAACCCTTGCAGTAGTCGAACAGTTCCTCCAGGCTCGGATGGTCCAGTACCTCCTTGTCGCGCTCGAACGCGTCGATCAGGTGGTGAAAAGGCTCAAGGGGTAAACCAAGTTCCAGGGCCGTGGCCTTCAGGGCCACGAACACCGGATGGGAGGGCCGGCTTTCCGGCCGGTTCAACTGGCTGATTTGTTCCCGCCACCATACCAGCAACCGTCTGGACTCGGCCGGATCGGCCACCTCATCGGCGAGATTGTCGGCCCAGCGGGAAAAGGCGTAAACGGCGCGCATGTGATGGCGGGCAGCACCGCGCACCCAAAAGGTGAGGACAGAAAAATTTTCATAGTGGTTTTGGGCCAGATTCTGGCAGTATGCCCTGGCCTGGACCAAACCACCCGCGAATGGTTGGGTGCCAGGCCCGTACCTGGCCAGATCGCGCTGGAACCAGTTATCCACCCGTGAGAAGCCCACTTGGTCCGGATATTGCCGTTTCACGCCGTGAAGGCGTTTCTTCCAGCCTACAGCTTAGACTATTCTGTCGATCCGGTCATGGTGAACCCGGTGACAGCAAAGCCCCGGGCTGGTTGACTGCAAAAGGCGAAAAACATGTGGCGAATCAGCACGCAAACCCCCTGGGTCCAACGGTTTGCCCTCGTGTGGGCGATGGGTCTGGCCTGGGCAATGGGCGCCGCCTTTCTCCGAGCCGAGCCCCCTGCCAAAAATAGCGCTGCGCAGCCTGGGTGGATGCTCAAGCGCGGCCCGGCTCCCGCCTGGGCTCCGCTCCCTGAAAACCCGCAGGACGCCAGCCGCGTTCCCGCAGAATTGCTGGAAGAGCACGGGGCCATCTTCCTGCACAATTCCACCCGGTTGCTGCTCTCCCCGGATGGGACCACAACCACCACCAGCACCCAGATCCTCCGCCTGCTGGGTCGCAAGGCCATCAGCACGCTGGGTGACCATCGCGATATCGTTTTCGACCCGTCTTACGAGACCTGCGTGCTGCACCACGCCTTCGTCGTGGGAGGCAACGGCCAGCGACGGGAATTGGAATCGCGGCATTGCCAGGTGCGGGACATGGTCACCGATTACGCCGTCTACCAGAATGACAAACAGGCCATCCTTTCCTTTCCCGGGTTGCAGGTGGGCGACACCGTGGTGGTGCAGTGGAGCACCACCGGCAAAAACCCGGAGTACCAGGGCCAATGCTTTGGACGATTTTCCTTGGGCATGGTCGGTTATCCGACCCTGGAGGAGGTGGTGAGGCTGGGCGTGCCTGCGGGGAAAAACTTCCGGGCACGGGTGAAGGGCATCGCGCTCGAGCCTGAAAAACAGACACTGGAGGGTGTTGATTGGACCACCTGGAAAGCCGGCAAGCTTCCCCCCCTCGAGGTGGAGGATGCACAATCCGCCGACGTGCGTGACCTGGAGCCCGAGATCAGCTTCTCCACATTCGACGGCTGGGCGCAGGTAGGAGCCTGGCAAAACAGCTTGCGTCCCGACCTGTGGACGGTCACACCGCCCATTGCCTCGCTGGTAGACCAGATACTGGGTGCGGAAGGTAAAAAACTGAACCCCAAAGACAAGGCGAGTCTTCTCGCCCGCTGGGTGAAACGGAACATCCGGTACCTGTCGATGGGAGTGGGACATCACTTCACACCGCACAGCCCAGGGGATGTTCTTGCCAACCGCCATGGCGACTGCAAGGACACGGCGCAACTGCTGGCCCTGATGCTCACCAGCGCGGGGATCACCGCGGAACTGGCATCCCTGGGCGTGAAGGGGGACGGACAGGTGGACAGGGATATCCCTTCACCCTGGGCTACCCATGCCTTGGTCATGGTCACTGTGCCAGAAGGCGAGGGTGATTCCTCTGCCCTGAAAACCTATTGGATCGATACCACCGAAGATTTGAGCGGCTGGGACCAGCTCAATGAGATAGACACCAACCGGCTCTGCTATCTTGTCGATCCGAAAGGAAACTGCCGGCTTGCCACCACCCCGACGGCGCAGGCAAAGGATTGCCAGTGGCAGGTGACCAATCGACTGAAGGTGCGGGCTGATGGCTCAGGGCGCCTGGTCCGCACTGTGATAGCGAACGGGGAGGCAGCCGTGGCCTATCGGGACGCCTTTCTGGAGGAACCTCCCGCCCGGCGGAAGCGTTTCCTCGAGGAACAGCTCCAGGACCTGGCCAGCCAGGTGGTCGTGACCGGCCTGAAGGTGGATCCGGCCAATCTGGAGGATTTTGACTCCCCGCTGCGATTCGAATGCGAGTTGGAGCTGAAAGGGCTGTTTGACCCGCCCAACGATCCGGAGGAACTGGTGGCCCTGCCGGTTACCGAGTACCTGGCCTGGGATTCCTGGCTGGGCAGGAAAATCCGTTTTCCGGCAGGGGACAAACCCTTGAATCCGGGGCTGCCCATGCAGGTGGACAGTTCCTTCGAGGTGGAGCTGGAAAAAGGATTGCTGGTAAAAGAACTGCCCGAGGAATCCAAAGCCATCACCTCCTGGGGAAGCCTTTCCAGGTCGGCGAGGATGGAACCCTCGGGTCAGAAGTTCTTGCTGCGTTTCCGGGCAACCCGGCAACCCGCTGAGGTTCAGGGGAAGGACCGCAGTCAGTATTTGCAGTTTCTTGATTCGGCGCGGGACCTGTGGCAGGCGGTTCTGCCCATCCAAGTCCTCAAGCCTGTTCGCCCCTGACCAGTAGGGGCGTCGCGATTTTTAACGTCGCGAAGTTGGAGCCGCAGGAGCCTCCTCCACGGGTTTCCCCGGGAGCAACTCCTGCCGGTAGATTGCCACATCTCGCGGGGCTTCGATGCCCAGACGTATCTTGCCGCGGTCGATGTCCACCACCGTGATGCAAATCTGGTCGCCGATGAAGATCTTCTCTCCCAATTTTCGGCTCAGGACCAGCATGTCGCCACCCTCCTGATGCGATCGCCGTCTCGAGGAGCAATTCTGCGCAAACATACGTCTCAAAGCGCCATTGGAAGGGGAAAGCGGGTCTTTTTTGGCCAACCAAAACACCCAGCCCCCGATACGACCGGCATACCCGGCAGAGTGGGCCCGACCGACAGGGGAACAGGTGGCGTCAACCTGGCTGGCATGGTTGAATCGTAATGGCAATTTCAGATTTTGAGTGGAGAAGTGGCATGTCGGACCGTGCACGGAAGCTTTTGACCGGGTTCGTGGTGGTATGCGTTTCCCTTTGGGGATACAGCCTTCAGGCTCAGGATGCGAAGGATTCCGTAAAGGAGGTGCCAGCTACTGCCAAAGCATTGGAGCCATTCCAGGGGACATGGCAGCTCGACCGGGTCGAGGCCGACGGCAGACCTCTGCCCCCGGACCTTTTTGGCACCGCCACCCTCGAAGTGAAAGGAACCGGATACAACCTGGCACGCAAAACCAGCAAAGAGGTCCAGGTGAAAGGGAGCCTCGCCATTCCGGGCGCCAAGGCTGAGGACCAACCAAACGGCAAGGACAAGGCCAGCGGGGCGGATCTGGTCGCCATCGATATCACCCCTCAGGCCGACGGCAAACCCCTGGAAACCCAAAAGGCTGTCTTCGCCCTCATTGACGGCAAACTGCACCTGTGCTCCGGTCCGCCCGGAACCTCTCGTCCCGGTAGCCTGAACACCCTGGCCCGGGAAAATGTAACCTTGATGGTTTTCAGCAGGAAAAAACAATGATTTCTGCCATTTTTTCCTGCGGGGCTTTGCTGCTGTCGTTACTGTTTGCCCAATCGACTGAAGTACAGCGTCCCTATGCCAAACGGGCCGTGGTGAGTGTTTCCCGCCCGGCCACCGAGGTGGGCATTCGCATCCTGCGCGAGGGAGGCAATGCGGTGGATGCAGCCATTGCCACAGCCTTTGCCCTTGCTGTCACGCACCCGCAGGCCGGCAACATAGCCGGAGGGGGCTTCATGGTGGTGGCACCCCACGGCAGCCAAGGTAACTTCGCCGACGCCAAAGTGGTCGATTTCCGGGAAACCGCCCCCGCCAAAGCCACCGCCAGCATGTTCCAGCCGGGTGACAGCGTGCGCACCACGAAGGCGGTAGGCGTTCCTGGCAGCGTGGCCGGCATGGAAATGGCCCACAAGAAATGGGGCAAACTGCCCTGGGCCCAACTGGTTGAACCCGCGGTCAACTTGGCCCGTTCCGGATTTCCCGTGGAAAAATCCCTCGCCGCCGCGCTCAACAAGGTCCTTCCCGAAACCGCCAAGTCGCATCCCGAATTTCACCGTGTTTTTAGCAAACCTGCCGGGGGCGTCTGGAAAACCAACGATGAGCTGAAAATCCCCGAACTGGCCACGACCCTGGAGGCCATCCGCGACAAGGGGGCGGCGGGATTTTACACCGGGCCAGTGGCGGATCGGATGGTAGACGAGATGAAAGGGTCCGGCGGCTTGATCAGCCATTCCGATCTGGCTGGCTACAAGGCGGAACTGCGCGACCCTATCCGCGTGAAATTCCGTGGCTACGAGATTCTCGCCGCGCCTCCTCCCAGTTCCGGTGGCGTCTGCCTGGCACTTATCCTGGGCATGCTGGAAACACGGCAAGCCAAACAGGGTGACCGCATGGGTGTGGACAACCTGCATTTCCTTGCAGAAAGCATGAAACGCGCTTACCGGGAGCGTGCCCGCTGGCTGGGGGACCCTGCCTTCGCACCCCTTCCGCCCGAACTTCTCAGCCCGGATTTTGCCGCAAGGCTCGCGTCCACCATCCGCATGGACCGGGCCACCCCCAGCGCAAGTTTGGCAGGAGATATTCCGCTGGCTCCCGAGGGTGACAGCACCACACACCTTTCGGTGCTCGATGGCGACGGATGGGCAGTAAGCATGACCACCACGCTGGAGGAAACCTGGGGGTCCCGCATAGTGGTTGCGGGTGGCGGATTCATTCTCAACAACGAGATGGGAGACTTTAACTGGGTCCCAGGCCGGACGGATAAACTGGGACGCATCGGCACGGCAGCCAACCAGATCGCGCCGGGCAAGCGGATGCTCAGTTCCCAATGTCCCGTGGTGGTTGTGCGGGAAGGAAAAGTGCGCGCCGTCACCGGAAGCCCGGGGGGACGGACCATCCCCAACACCGTCGCCCAGGTGCTCTGGAACCTGTTGGAATGGGACATGCCCGCCCGTCTGGCGGTGGAGACCCCCCGCATTCACAACCAGTGGTTTCCTGACCAGATCCGCATGGAGGGGGCCACATCACCCGCCCGGATTGAACTCACCAAGGCTTTGCTCAAGCGGGGCCACAAGGTGGTCAGTTCACCCCAAGGGGATGCCCACACCATTTGGGTCGATGCCAAGGGGCAAATCTGGGCGGCCCCCGACCGGCGCATCGAGGGTGCAGCCGCCGGCGAATGACCGGTTGGGTTCAGGTGCTGGAGCTCATCAGGGAAGGCACCAGGAACGCAAGCGCGGGCACATACGCCTGCAGCATCACCAACAAGCCCACCAGAGCCGCAAGCACCACCGAATAAACCACCACGATGCGAAAAATATTCGCCTCCTGCCCCATCTGGTTGGTTGCGGCTGTAGCGACCACGATCGACTGGGCATCGATCATTTTCCCCATCACGCCGCCGGTGCTGTTGGAGGTACAAATCAGAACCTGCGCCTGCCCCGCATCCAGTCCAGCCATATGGCCCTGCCCGTGCAATTCCAGGGCGGTCAGTTTCTGCAAGCTTCCAAAAAGCGCGTTACTGCCCGAATCACTACCAGTCAGAAACACGCCCAGCCAGCCAAGCATCGCCGCGAAAAAGGGGTAGAGGACACCTGTTCGCGCGAACGCATGGCCCAGCGTCGCATCCATTCCCGAGTATTTGGTCACAGCGGCCAAGCCCAACATGAATGCAATGGTCGGCAGCGGCTCTGTCATTTGGCGTGCGGTCTTGCGAACCGAGCTCCAAGCCTGCCCTGCGGAAGCCCCCAGCACCACCACCGACAAGCCGAATGCCACCAGCACCGAGGTACCTGAAGCCGTCAGCCAACGAAAATCGAAGACAGCTTTTTCCCGCTCGTCTGGTTTTGAGCGCATTTTCGGATCCCGCTGCACCCCCAGGTGCAGCTTTCCCAACGGATACTGCACCCGTGAAGCGATGCCACCAGGCAACGCGATGGGGGCCTTTTCTTCCTGTTGCCGCAACCAGCCCGCCCCCATCAGCAACACCGACATCAAAACAAAGGGCATCCACGCGCGCACCCAGGGCCAAGCGACTGTTGGTTCCTTCACACCCAGCCCGCCAGGCTGAGCCCAAGGACCGCCGCGCAACGGGTCCAGCATGGGGGGCGGAGACCAAAACCTGAGGAACAAGGCGGTGGCCACCAGCGAAAAAATTCCACCACCAATATCCGTAAGCGGGTACAGCTCACCGAAGCCATGCACATGGGCCGTGGCGAAAAAATACTGAAACCCCGCAAAGCTGCCTCCCGCCACCAGCAGCGCCGGCCAAATGGCCAACAGATCACGGGCGGAACAAACCCGCGCCAACATCACCGCCGGCACAAACACCGAGAAGAGGGGAAGCTGGTGCCCTGCCATCACGCTCAGGGTTGGCGTGTCGATCCCGGTGACCGAATGCAGGGTGACCAGGGGTACCCCCAGGCTTCCGTAGGCAACCGGCGAAGTGTTGGCGATCAGGCACAGCACAGCAGCCTCCACCGGAGGGAAGCCCAAACCCACCAAAATCGCCCCACATATGGCCACAGGTGCGCCAAAACCTGCCGCGCCCTCCAAAAAAGCGCCAAAGCAAAAACTCACCAGCACGGCCTGCAATCGCGGATCGCCCGAGACCCGACCAACGCTGGTGCGAACCAGCTCAAAAGCACCGCTTTCCACGGTCAGGTTGTAAAGCAACAGCCCTGCGAAAACCGTGAAACCGATCGGCATCAGACCGAACAGGGCCCCCTGAGCGAAAGCCAGCAGGCTCAGTTCCACCGGCATGCCCCACACCAGCACCGCCAAAACCAGGGCGGTCACCGTGCCCACCAACCCAGCCAGGGGGGGCCGCATACGCGCGAAAACCAGACAATACAGCAAAACCAGCACAGGAAATGCCGCCGCCATCGTGGAAAGCAACACACTTGGCCCCCAGCCCATGCCGTCCAGGGGATCCAGTCGCTGAACAAAAAGCGCATCCATGCTGATTTTTCCCAACCGCGTTGAACAGGCCGGCAGGCCCACTGGAGAACCAAAGGGCGGGCCAGATTGTAAACTGACAGTCTATGGACTCCAAACACGCTTTTTGCAGGCGGAGCCCCTGAGGGGTGCCCGCGGGTGGTGTCCCGGTTCCCTGGTTTTTGATTCGGGTGATTGGCCATCATGCTCCGACACGATTTGGAAAGCCCAATCCTGTTGGAGACAGCCTGGATGCGCCGGGTGCAACCCGGCACCCGGTTGATCATCGCGCTTGCCGGCACATTTTTCATCGCCGCACTCGACCAGCACGGTCCATTGGCGGCGGTCGCCCTGGCGGCCACGGTTCTGCTTCTGAGCCGGGGGGTATCCTGGCGGTGGATCTGCAACCATTTGCTGGGTCTGGCCAGCCTGTTTATTTTTTTCGCCCTGCCATTGGCATGGCTAGGGCCCGGCGAGGCCACGGGCCCCTTGGGCACCCGCCCCGGGGGCATCCGGCTCGGACTTTCCATCGTGCTGAAGGCCGGCGCCATACTCACCTGGAACTGGGCATGGCTGTTGGGGATAGGCTCCCGGTTATGGCGCCAGGGTGCCCGCCAGGTCCATCTGCCCAACCAGCTCGCCGAGGTGGGCTGGCTAATGGGGGCCTCCATCGGCATCGTTCGCAAGGAACTTCGGCAGATGCGATTGGCCCTTCGCCTGCGCGGCGGGCGCATCAGCGCCAATCAGCCGGGCTACCATCTGCTTTCTAACCTGTTGGGCATGATTCTCTGGCGATCCTCGGGCCATGCCGACAAAATCTCGGTCGCCAAGGGGCTGCGCTGCGAGGGGCCGGGAGAAACGGTTGCCCCGCTGGGATTCATGCAGTGGGCCTTTGCTCTGGCGGTACTAGCGCCTTTGGCCTCCCTGGCCGGGATCGCCACCTGGCATGGGCAATGGAAAAAGGGCGATTGGGGTTATTGGCTGTGAGCAACTCCCACCCACACCCCGCCATTTTCCTGCGCGGGCTTTGTTCCGGGCACTCGTCCCAAGCCTATCTGCGCGGGATCGATTGGCATGTGCAACCGGGGCAACGGGTGGGGTTGGTTGGCCCCAATGGCGCGGGCAAAACCACCTTGTTTCTCACACTGGCTGGCGTCATTCCCCCGCGCGCCGGGGAAGCGTTGGTGGGTGGGCAGGATTTGTCCAGCCAGCAGGGCCGCCGCAAGGTACCCGGCATTTTGGGACTGGTGATGCAGGACCCGGATGACCAGTTGCTGGAACCCTCGGTGTGGGAAGATATCGCCCTGGGACCGACCTGCCAGGGCCTTTCGCCTGAGGAGGTGAAAAGCCGGGTTGAATCAGCCCTTTCCGTCACCGGTCTGGAAAGCCTTGCCGACCGGGTGCCCCAAAAGCTATCGGTGGGAGAAAAGAAACGGGTGGCCCTGGCGGGGGTTCTGGCACGGCGTCCAGGAATCATTTTGCTGGATGAACCCACCGCGGGGCTCGATCCCCGGGGCCGGCGCGAATTGATCCGCCTTTTGAAAAACCTGGACGCCACTTTGGTTATCGCGACCCATGATCTGGAAATGGTGCTGGAAATTTGCCAGGAAACAGCAGTACTAGATACGGGTCGCCTGGTGGCTTCCGGCCCGCCCGGCAAACTTTTGGCGGACCCGGTGCTGATGGAAACCCACGGGCTGGAAGTTCCCTGGCCGCTACGGGCCCGTTAGTTCCCTCAGGCCCCCCGTTGCCCGACCGCCACGGGGCGGTTAACCTTGCATGAACAGTTTCAGGTTCGTTCCGCCCAAGTCAACCACAGGGTAAAGCGCAATGGGTCCCGTACTGATTGGTCTGCTGATTGTGGCCGGAATCATCGTCGTGCTGGGGATGTTCCTGGCGGGAACCTATAACGGGCTGGTGGTGCTGCGGCAGAAATTCCAGAACTCCTTCGCGCAAATCGATGTCCAGCTCAAGCGCCGGCACGACCTTATTCCCAACCTGCTTGAGTGCGTGAAGGGCTACATGGCCCATGAGAAAAATACACTGGAGGCTGTCATCAAGGCCCGCAACACCGCCCTGGCAGCTAACCAGGCCGCAACCCGCAATCCAGGCGACCCCGAGGCGATGAAGAAGCTGGGGGAGGCGGAGGGCCAGCTCAACGGCGCCCTGAGCCGGCTGCTGATGGTCGCGGAGGCTTACCCGGATTTGAAGGCCAACCAGAACATGATGCAGTTCCAAGGCGAGTTGACCGACACCGAAAACCGCATCAGTCTTTCCCGGCAGACCTACAACGACAGCGTGACCGCCTACAACACACAGCGTGAAACTTTCCCCACCGTGTTGTTAGCCTCCATCTTGGGCTTTTTGCCAGCCAGTCTCTTCGAAATCAGTGCGGGCGAACGGGAAGCTCCCACCGTTTCCTTCAGCTGACTATAGTGCCTTTTCTCCTACGATCCAGAGCCCTGCTGGGCCCAACAGCCGCTTCCTGACTTTTGCCGGTTATACTGGAAAATGTCCAAGGGTGATCTGGCAGGGCGTACCCAGTTTGGGAATTTCCGCCGGCCTGCCTCCCCGAGGGAGGGTTTGCATGTCGGCCCGCCTGTCCCAGTTCTCTTCAGTTTTCCCCCTTCGAATCTTTGGCCTTTTGCTGGCCTTTGCCCTGGGTGCTCCTTCGTCGAGCCGGGCTGCCGAAGGGATTGTCTTCCGCATGCCCTCCAATCTGGAGGGTGAGGAAGTCAAACGTCTGGCCGGAAAAATCACCGAAGGTGTGCTGGGGCTCAAGCGGGGTGCTAATAATCAACGTGAGCGTCTGGTGGTGGTGATTGATTTCAACCCAGATGGAAAACCGGATCGCCAATCTGACTTCGAGGCGTGCCTGAAACTTTCCCGCGTCCTGGTCAATCTGGACGCGGGCGATGTGCAAACCGTTGGCTACATCCGGGGCGAAAACTCCCGTTTCGCAATCCTTCCAGTGCTGGCCTGCCAGGAACTGGTTTTCTCCAAACAAGGATTCCTTGGGCCGGTTTCAGACAATCCCAACGAGCTCGACGCCAATGACAGGGCCCGGTTCGAGGAGACAGCAAGCCGCATGTCCCGCCCCAAGGTGGTGGCACGGCGATTGGTGGACCGGGGCACGGTGGTGGTTCGTGATCCCCAAGCCAAGGCGGGGCAGGATCCTTTCCGCGACGGGCGCGAATTCGCCGGGGGCGAAATGGTTATCGATGCCGATGCAGCCCCAACGATTGACCATGACCTGGCGGTGAAGCTGGGCCTGTGCGTCCCCGAAGCCATTGAATCCATCCAAAATGTCCTCCAGCGTTACCAACTCCCGGTGCAACTGGCGCGGGTTGGCACCAGCGACGATGCACAGTTGGGCGCAGTTCAGGTGCAATTGTTGGGTGAGCTTAAAGGTTCGCTGGCCGAAAAACTGGCGCGCGACCTGGGCCGGGCCCAGGCCCTGCAACCAGGTATCACCGTGCTGAATCTGGAAGCCTACGCAGGCGACCTTCCCGGGGCCTTGGCCCTGGCCAACCTAGTGGTGGACTTGCGGAATACCAAGGAGGAGGGCCAAGCCGAGGCGGGAAAGGCGCAGACAGTCCCCCTTGAGGTGGTTGCCTGGCTGGGTTCGCAGGCGCGGGATTTGGCCCTGTTGCCCGCTCTGGCATGCGGGCGCATGGCGACCGATGACCGTTTCACCCTCGGCATGGAGGAATACCTGAAACGCCAACCGGCTGATGCCGAACCCCTGGCCCGCGCCCTGGAAGACCTGCTGGTCAACCAGAAATGGGTGGATGCAACAGCAGCAGCCGCTCTTGCCCGAGGCTTGACCGACCCTGCAAGCGAGATGGTGCTCGCCCGGCCCCCTGGCGGTCTAGCGCGTCTAGCCGATGCGATCCGTTTACCAAATGACTGGCGCATTGACCGCGTGCTCAAACCCAAGGGCCAGTGGCTGAAACTGACCGCCGCACAACTACGCGACCCGCTGCAGCTTGCCGCCAGTTCGGGTGGCACACTTGAAACATGGTACGCCGGTCAAGGGATCACCCCTGACAAGGTGCGTGTACTGGGCGCATCCGGTCTGGACGAGCTGGCCTACTTTCTGGGCCACCGCGGCACCACCATGTTCCTCGTCACCATTGCCCTGGCCTGCCTGATGATCGAGATCATGAAACCGGGTTTGGCTCTACCCGGAGTTATCAGCATCGTCTGCTTTGCCTTGGTTTTCTGGGCCAACTCCACCATCAGCGGCCAGATCGACTGGCTGGCCATCCTGCTTTTCATATTGGGTCTGCTGATGGTGCTGGTCGAAGTTTTCCTCATCCCGGGCTTCGGGGTGGTTGGAATCAGCGGCCTGATCCTGATGGCGGGAGGCTTGGGTCTGGTGGTGTATGGTCACTGGCCGCAGTCCAGCGAGGAGTGGGTGGGATTTGGCAAGGCCTTGGCCCCCTTCGGGCTTTCGGTGTTGGGAGCCGTCGGTCTGGTCACGCTGTTCATGCGCAACATCCGCCACATTCCGTGGGCCCGCAACCTGTTGATGGATGGCAAGGATGACGGTTACAGCGATCCGGGAACTACCGGCGTGATTGATCCCGAAAAGTACCTAGCGCTGATGGGGGCCAATGGTTCCACCCTCACCCCCTTGCGCCCAGCGGGTACAGCCCAAATCGGTGACCAGATTGTCGATGTGGTTTCCGACGGGGGATTCATCCAGCCTGGCCAAAGGGTGGTAGTCATCCAGGTGGAAGGAAACCGGGTGGTGGTGCGGGCCGAATGACCGAGACCTCACCCCCAACAATCCGGACAAGGCTGCGCACATCATGAGCATGTTGGTCGTGTTGGCCTGGTTTCTTCTTTTCCTGGGATTGGCCCTGGCGTTTTTGGAATTGATCCTGCCCACGGGCGGCATCCTAATGGCGGCGGGTGGCACGGCCATGGCGGCAGGGATCGCCGTTGGTTTTTTCGATACGCCGTCCACCGGTTGGACCCTGGTGGTCACCTCCAGCCTGCTGTCACCGCTGGCATGGTTCGCTTTTTTCTGGCTGTGGCCGCACACACCGCTTGGACGACGGTTTTTCCTCACCCCCCCGGGCCCCGACGCCACTTTCAACTCCCTGCCTGCCATCCAGGCCCTCAGCAAGCTGGTGGGCAGTACCGGGTTCACGACCAGCCACCTGAGGCCCAGCGGTACCGCCGAATTCGACGGCAAACGGATTGACTGCATCAGCGAGGGCATGATGCTCCCTCCAGGAACCCCTGTCCGCTGTGTGCGGGTTTCGGGTGGCTCTGTCTTTGTTCGTCAAACCAATTCTGTGCCGGGCCCGCTGGAGTCTCCCAGCATCCCCAAGGATCTGGAATTCAACCTCGATGGCGATTGATTCCATTGAGAATCCTCGCCAAGCAGGCATAATGGTGAAAGAAGGCAAGCCCTGTCAGTCAGGTAGGCACCATCCGATACGCCTGAGTCCAGCAGGCGGATCCAACCCAGTCTGAAGGAATCCCAGTCGTGATCATCTCAACCTTCGCAGCCGTGGACCTCCCTGGCATCCTGTTGATCGGCGGCGGCATTTTTGCCGCCATCATCGTGTTGGTGCTGCTTTTCATCCTGGGCAACTTCATGGGCCTGTACATCAAGGCCTGGGTGACCAAGGCCAATGTAGGCTTTACTGACATGATTCGCATGCAGTTGTCCAACATCGACTACAGGCTGGTGGTCAACGAGAAGATCAAGCTCACCAACGCCGGGATCCCCATCGATATCCGCGAACTGGAACAGCATGTGCTCACCAAGGGCAACTTGGTCCGCACGGTAGCTGGCGTGATCAACGCCAAGAAAGCGGGCATCGACCTGCCCTGGAAGACGGCCGCCGCCATCGATCTGGCGGGTCGCGACATCCTCGAGGCCGTCCGTTGGAGCGTCATCCCCAAGGTGATTGATTGCCCCGATCCCTCCAAGGGCCGACTCACCCTGGATGGCGTCTGCAAGAACGGCATCCAGTTGAAGGCCCGCGCCCGCGTGACCGTGCGGACCAAACTGGAGCGCCTGGTGGGCGGCGCCGGCGAGGAAACCATAATCGCCCGCGTGGGCGAGGGCATCGTCAAGGCCATCGGCTCGGCCGAGAACCACAAAGACATCATGGCCAATCCGAATCTGATTTCTCAGGCTGTGCTGAACAACAGCCTCGACTCTCAAACCGCCTTTGAGATTGTCTCGATCGATGTCGCTGAAATCGATGTGGGAGCCAATGTGGGTGCCAACCTGCAGGCGGAACAGGCTGCTGCCGACCTGCGTGTGGCACAAGCGCAAGCGGAAACCCGTCGCGCCAACGCGGTAGCCGAGGCACAGGAAAACGCCGCCAAAGTGGAGGAGAACCGGGCGCTGTTGGTCCTCGCCGAATCGGAAGTTCCCAAGGCCATCGCCCACGCCATCCATGCGGGCAAAATGGGAGTGATGGACTACTACAACCTGCAAAACCTCCAGTCCGACACCGGAATGCGCTCAGCCATTGCCGGCATCGGGGGCAAGGGCAGCCAAAACAACCCGAGTTAGGCAGCCGGCCACCCCATCACCACGGGTTTCCCATGAAAAGCGCCTTGCTGTTCGCCGCCGCCAACCCCCTGCTTGTGCTGCTGGTCCTGGCAGTGACACTCGTTTTCTACCTGGTGCAGGCGGTATTCAAGTCGACCATGGAGCCCAAGAACCTTCGTCCACCAGCCAATCCCGCCCGCCCGCCGCGGGCGCAACAACCCCGACCGGTTCCGAGTCAGGCGATCAACTCGCTGGAGGATTATCTGAAGGAGGCGCGCCGCAAGCGAGCGATGGAGGCAGGCGCGATCCCTCCGCCCCTTCGGGAAACCAACCCGGTTCCCGCGCGTGTCGAATCTTTTCCGGCTTCTGAATCCTTTAAACCGGTGCTGATTCCTGCACCGGCGGTTGAGCAACGTCTACCAAAGCCCAAGCCGGTCCCGATCCCGCGCGCGCAGAAAACAACCCAAAAGCAGCCGCGTTCTAAATCGCCGGCAGCCAGGCCTGATACGGGTACCGCCCCATCCATCCTGACCCCGAACATACCTCAGGCGCTGCCGCCCGCCGCAGCCTTATCGCTGCCAGGTACCCTGTTGCAAACCCCGAATTTCAGCTCCTCCGCCAGCAGGCGGTCCCCGTTGGCTGAAATCATCACGGCCAGCCTGGCGGATCCTAAAAGCATTGCCAACGCGCTGGTGTTACGCGAAATCCTTGGGCCGCCCGCATCCATCCGCAATCGGACACGTCGCGGCCAAGTCGGATAAAAACAAACAGGCAGGGGCCAGCATAGCCAGCTTGCCTGTTATCCAGACCAGCGGCAAAATCCGTCCAGAATATCCGTGACCTTCACCGGCCCGTCATCCAGCCGGGGCCCCATGGACTGGCTTTCCCACTGCCCCTTGCCTCCGGGCCAATGATGCCCGAGTTTTTCCAACATGTACCAGCGCACCCACTCTTTCCCGTTCCCATCCTTGAAACGGGTCAGCTCCAGGCCGGGCTCCTGGCTGGTTACGGAACGCGAGGCTCCCATCGCACGGGACCACGTACCCACCGCCTCATCCATCGAGGGAATTGCATACCCCTCCGTTTGCCAGGGAGTCTTCACCCAACCGCCCTGCGGGGGAACAAGCGGATCCAGACGCCCATGCAAAAAGACGGTCGGAACCAAGGGCAAGGTGGCTGGCATTTCGGCACGGGGATACCCACCGATCGCCAGCACCCCGGTTAAAGGCGCCTGATTGCTGGCGGCCAGACGCAACGCCATGGAAGCGCCGTTGGAAAAGCCTGCCAACAGCACGGGCTTGCCATCCATTCCAGCGCATCGGTTGATCCAGTCGCCCAGCCATTGGAGGTCATCCGCCCCCGCCGCCGGGCGCGGCATCCGCCGGGTGCTTCCATCTTCCCAACAGGGGGTGTTTTCCAACACATGGGGTGGCTTGTCCATGTGTGCACGCGTCGCCTCGGGAAAGGCCAGAACCCAACCATGGTGGGCGGCCCAATCCTCCAGCGCAACCTCTTGGAACATCCAGGCAGCCGTTGCCCCGGCCCCATGGAGCACCACCAACAAGCCGTTTTGGCGGCCATCCTCCGGCCGGCTGACCAAGCAACGGCGGATGTGGGGTCCGTGGGGTTCCTCCAGCCTTTCCCGACGCATGCCAGACAAGGCCATCAGGCTCCCTCGCCCGCGAGGCGGGACCACAAAGCCTTGTAGTATCGCAGATAATCAACACAAGCAGCGGCATCACCGGGGGTGCGCCCCACCTCGATCAGGGTGTACCGGTCATACCCCAGCCCCTTCAACAGGCCAAACAACTCGGCGTACGGGTAGGCGCCGGTGTCATTCTTGTAAAGGTCGTTGATATGACAGGATCTGATGTACGGCCCCAATAACTCAAAAGAGGCTTTCACACTGCCGTTCTTCACATCGGTGGGGTTGCTGTTCCAGGTCACGCCGGCCGACGGATGGCCGCAATGTTTCATTATGGCCTGCATGTTGGCCGGTTCCTGGGTGCCTGCCCCGTGCACTTCCACCCAAATTTCCACCTTGGCCGCCGCCGCGTTTTCCGCGCAGGTGCGAACCGCATCCCCGATCCGTTTCAGGGTGTCAGCCTGTTTCTCATTCTTGTTGAAACCGTTGGGGCGAACCTTGACCCCCTTGGCCCCAATGTCGGCAACCAATTCCACAAAGCGCTTGCATTCATCGAGGTTCTTGCGCACCACAGCGGGGTCGGTGGAATGGAACTCGCACACCGAGCCGCATCCCCACGGAATGATGCCGGCATCCGCAAATCGTTTGCGCACTTCCGCCCGCTCATTGGCACTCAGTGAAGGCTCCACCCCGTGCTTGTGGGAGGTGCGCAGTTCGATGGCCTGCACGCCGCCCTCCCTGGCCACTTTGAGCAGGTCAGGCAACGCCAAATCCTTGCCAATGTTGTAGGTGACTATGCCCAACCCGAAAGCTGGCTTGGCAGGGCCAGCGGCATGGGCCATTGCGGCCCCGGGGAAAAGGGCCGAGGCTGCCCCGAAACCTGCCGAAACCGCCATGGCTCCGGCTATGGCATCCCGGCGGGTACCTCCTGACTTTCGCACCTGATTCGCACGCATCGGAGTCTCTCGCTCAACGAAAGCCGGTCGTTTAATCCAACTCTTCGCCACAAACCACCCAAATTGCCAGCGGTTCAAAAAGAAGCCAAACCCTTGGCGCTGTTGGATTTGGTTAGTGGCAAAGCCCCGACCGATGGGAATATAATAAGCGATTGGTTCTCAGCCCCCTCATTTCGGGGAAACAGTCATGGCCAGCACGGTTCCAGCACCTGCGTCCGCCCGGACGGCGGATGCCAAAGGCAAAGAGATCCTCGCTGCCATTGAACAGGCCGGTGATGTGATTCGCGTGCGCGATTCACTCCGCGGCACCCTGTGGGCTCTGTCGGTGATTTTGGGATCGATGGCCGCTTGCCTGCTGGTCCTCCGTCTGGCAGGGGCTGGAAGTCTACCTTTGCGTTTGGTTTGGCTGGCTGGTTTTGCCACCAGCTGCTGGGTTCTTTTCCAACGGGTGATCCGTCCTCTGGTTTTCAGGGTGCAGCCGCTTTTCGCTGCCCATGAAATTGAAAGGCACCTGCCAGGCTGCAAAAACAGTCTGATCAACTGGCTGGATTTGCGGGACAGCAACCTGCCCCCGGCGGTGAAGACCGCTGTTGCCAACCGCGCGCTGCGCGAGCTGGAAGGGGTGGAGCCCGGCGAACTGGTCCGCGACAACGCCCCGCCTTCCCGGGTGAAGTGGGTGCTGGGGGCGACAGCCTTTGCCCTGGTGGCCCTGGCGGCCAGCAGTAAGGGGAGTGTCCTCAATCGTTTGGGTGAAGCGCTCCTGCCGTTTGACGGCGGATCCTTTTTCCAGCGCACACAGATCAGCCTGATCGAGCCAAAAAACGGCGATGGCAGCATCCGCCTTGGTCAAGACTGCCTGTTCCGCGCCCTGCTGCAGGGTGAAATTCCCGCGGAGGGATCCGACCAGGTTCCCATCCTGCACTTCTGGCACCAGGAGGGTGCTCAACCACAAACCATCGCCTTCCTGCCGGAAAAGGATCCGGATGGGCGTTCGGTTTGGTCGGCGGTGGTTCACCGTGACCAGGTGTTGCAGGGATTTTGGTACCGGGTCAAGGCGGGCGATGCCCAAACCGCTATTCACCGGATTGATGTGCGTCTTGACGCCTTTTTGGAAAAGCTGGAGGCGCAAATCACCCCGCCGGCTTATCTGGCGCTGAAACCGTATGCGGCCGAAAGTCTAGACCTGACAGTCACCGCGGGAAGTACCGTCAGCCTGCAGGGTGTCTCCAGCCAGAATCTGGATCGCATTGCAGTTTTGTTCAGCCGGACGGGCGTGCAGGGCAAACCGGACCGCATCCTTGGAAAGGTTTCCGCCGACAATCCAAAGTCGCTCGGCGCCAACCTCCCCGCCGTGAGCGATGGCACCCACAGCCTGGAACTGACCACCCGTGAGGGGGACGTTGCCGTCTCCCCGCCGCACAGCCTGAAGGTGATACCCGACTCACCCCCCTCTATCCAGTTGCTAAGCCCCACCACGGACACGGTGCAGGTGCGTATCCAGGACAAACTCGACCTGCAGATTGAGGCGAACGACGACTTCGGCCTTGCCTCCATCGGTGCCAGTTGGGTGGCTGCCAACAACATCCGCGTTCCCATGCCCATCGCGGGAAACCCGTTGCTCACCGCCAGACCTGATGATCACAGGAAATCGATCAAAGCTGGCTGGAAGATCGATCCGCAAGCCCTGCCCCTGCCAGATGGCAAGAGCGTGGCGGTGCAACCGGGTGCGAACTTCATCGTGGAAATTGAGGCGCATGACCATCAGCCCGATGGGTCCGGCAAATCCAGCCGGCAGATAAAAATCACCGTTCCCCGCAACCAGACGCAGGTGCGGGTGCTGCAACCCGAGGGTGGCCACAAGACCCTACGCAAAGGCCAACCCCTTTTTGTCAGTGCCCGAATCTCCGGGCGCATCCCCAAACCTGAGGATGGCGACGCACCACGCGTTCTGATCCGCCGCGAGGAGGAAGACGCTCCCAATCTGTTCGTGCCCATGAATCCGCCCAAGGAAGGCGGGCTGGATGGGATTTGGAGCGCCGTCGTCTCCGCCGACCAAGTTGCAGCCGGCATGTGGTACCAGGTGGCCGCCGGAGACGGCGTTTCGCCGCTGTACCGCGTGGAGATACCCGCCCCGCTGGCGATGAAATCCCTGACCGGCCAAGTGGTTCCGCCTGCCTACACGGGTTGGAAGCCCGCCCCTTTCAAAAACCGCGTCATCCGCGGTCTGCGGGGGAGCACTGTGGATTTGAAACTGGAATCTTCAGTGATGAACGCCCGCGGCAC
Organism: Planctomycetaceae bacterium UBA6894; assembly: GCA_002451275.1. GTDB lineage: Bacteria > Planctomycetota > Planctomycetia > Gemmatales > Gemmataceae > UBA6894. Next base: position 46,054 of record DKBS01000162.1, read on the forward strand.
CCTGCGGTTCACCGGGACGGACGGTCAAACCAAGGAAATTCCACTGGCGAATGACCCGCAGCGCCCGGCATTCCTTTCAGTGAAATTCACGCTCGACCAGTCAGGGACTTACCAGCTGGCGCTGACCGCCGATGACCAAGCCTGGAAAGATCCGAACCCCTTCCCCATCGAACTGGTGGAGGACGCGGCGCCGCAGGTGGAATTGACGGTCCCCGGCAAGGACACCGAAGCCTCGGTGGGTGGCACCTTGGCCATCAAAGGCAAGGCCTCAGACGATGTGGGTGTGCAATCGGTCACCCTGCGTGCCCGGGTGGTAGACGGCAGCGACCTTGCGCCTATCCCCTACCTGAAGGGCAAGCCCCTGCGCGACAAGGCGGGCAGTCTGCCTCGTGAGCTGGAATATGTCGAGGTGCTCGACTTCCAGAAATACCAAGGTGCGGATGGCAAACCGGCCAACCTGAAGGCCGGCCAGGTGATCGAATACTGGGTCGAAGCGCGCGATGCCCATCCGGATCCGAAGCACCCATCAGGCGTTTCCCAGCATTACAAGGTCACGCTGAAGGAGCAGGAAGATCCCAAAAAAGACGAGCAGCAAAAGCAGCAGGATCTGGAGCAAAAGAAACAAGCTGAGGAAAAGCAGGAACAGCAGCAAAACAACCAAGGTCAGGGAGAAGGCCAAGGTCAAGGGCAGGGAGAACAGGGTAAGCCAGACCAGAACCAAAAAAAGAACGGGCAAGGCGACAATCCCAATGAAAAACCCATGGGTGGCATGGGCGACAAACAGGACGAACCGAAACCCGGGCAAAAAGATGCCGGCATGGGTGAAAAGCCCCAGCAGGGAGATAAGCCCCAACCAGGCGACAACCCCATGCCGGGTCAGGGTGACAAGCCTATGCCCAGTCAGGGCGACAAACCTATGCCCAGTCAGGGCGACAAACCTATGCCCAGTCAGGGCGACAAACCTATGCCCAGTCAGGGCGACAAACCTATGCCCAGC
>DKBS01000212.1 GCA_002451275.1 Planctomycetaceae bacterium UBA6894
AACCCTGGCGGTGGTGGCCTACCGGCAGCCGATCAAGCGCGCCGATATCGATGCCCTGCGCGGGGGCGATTCCTCCGGTTCACTCCGCCAACTGGCCCGCATGGGCCTCATCCGCGGCGAAGGCTCGCGCGAAACCACCTACCGCACCACCCCCTCCTTCCTGAAACTCTTCTCCATCGACCGCCTCGAGGACCTGCCCCGGCCGGTGGATCTGGAGAAACAGTAGCAGGATTGCCACACTATCGGGTCTGGCCAAATCCGCATATTTCAGCCCTCAGACTTGCAGTTGTATTAATTCAATAATACAGTTTATTCGTCAGATGAACCCTTCATAATTTCGGGGCCGTCGCGGTGCATATCCATATCAGCACACGGGATGGGGTGCCGATCTACCTCCAAATTGTCAGGCAGATCAAGCACCAGATCGCCTCGGGAATCCTGGCACCCGGCCGGGAACTTCCCTCCATCCGCGAACTCGCCGAAAACATTTTGGTTAATCCGAACACGGTGGCACGCGCCTATCGCGAGCTGGAAACTGTCGGTTTGGTGGAAAAACGACGGACAGCCGGAACCTATGTGGCCGAGGGCCCATCCCCTTTGGCACGGCACGAGAAGGTCCGCATGCTTTCCGAAAGGATGGATGGCCTGCTTGCCGAGGCCAGCCAAATGAAGGTCCCCCTGGAAGACCTGATTGAGCTCCTGCACCAGCGCGCCCGGGCGTTCGCTAAAAAACCACCTCTCCAAAATCCGCAGGACCAAGCGCCATGAACCAGCCCATCATCGAAATCCGTGATCTCAAGCGATGTTTTGGTAAAAAGGTAGTTTTGGACGGTGTCTCACTCACCATCCCCACAGGGGGGGTCTTCGGGCTCCTCGGGGGTAATGGTGCAGGGAAGACTACCGTGCTCCGGCACACGCTGGGCCTTCTGGCCGCCCAATCTGGGTCGGTGCGTGTTTTCGGGCTCGATCCCGTCGCAGATCCTGTCAGAACGCTGGGCCGGATCGGCTACCTTTCCGAAAACCGCGAACTCCCCGAATGGATGCGGATCCACCAGCTCATCTCCTATTCCCAAGCCTTCTATCCAAATTGGGATCCGGACTATGCGGAATCACTCAGGAACATGTTCGAGCTCGATCCCAAGGCATACGTCCGGGCCCTCTCCCGAGGGCAACGGGCAAGGGCCGGGCTGTTGGTGGCCCTTGCACACCGGCCCGATCTGCTCGTCCTGGATGAGCCGTCCTCCGGCCTCGACCCAGTTGTCCGCCGCGACATCCTCGGCGCGATCATCCGAACCATCGCGGACGAGGGTCGAACGGTTCTTTTCTCCTCCCACCTACTGGATGAGGTCGAACGGGTCGCCGACCGGATCGCCATTCTGCACCATGGTCGCATCCAGCTCTGTGTTCCGATGGACCAGATCCTGTCCTCACACAGGCGGGTGCGGATCCGGCTCTCCTCGGCGGTTTCCCGCTTCCCCACGGAGGGCATCTGGATCCACTGTGAGGGGTCAGGCCATGACTGGTCCGTGGTCGCTGAGGGGGAAATGCATGATATTCAAACCGAGGTGTCACGCCTTCAGGCCGAAATCCTCACGGTCGAACCGATGAACCTCGATGATATTTTTGTCGCCCGAACCGCCGGAAAACCCCTGACGGCGGAGGTGCGCTCATGAACCCGTCCCCCTGGAATGTGACAAGGATCCTGCTTGCGGACATGTTCCGAAGGAACTGGGTCATCCTGATCTTTGGGTTTGTCCTGGCCATTTCCCCTCCTGCTTTGATCCTGGGGGCGCTGAAGGCCAAGGGTGCCCTTAATGTTGACGACCCGGCGATGATTGTCATCCATGTCACTTTCACACAGATTATGGGCATGTGTTTTGGCGTCGGAGTCCTCCAAGTAGCGGGATGGCCCTCGCGCTTGTTTCTACTTCCCCTGTCCAACAGGGCCATCATGCTGTTTCAAATGGTGCCCGCAACGGTATTGGTGATCGGCCAAACGATTTTGTCCGGTTGGATCCTGAATGCGCTTTTTGGCCTCAATTGGCCTACTCTTGGCAACGCCCTGGCATTCGGAATGGTCTTCGCCACTTTCCAGTCATTCCTTACACTGTTCCAGAAATCTGTGCTGATGCTGCCGACCCTTGGAAGTACCTTGGTCCTGGAGGCCCTGTGGGTCAAGAGTCGCCACGGGCCGATATTCTCGCTCCCGACACACTATTGGACCATGGTCACCCCCGTAGAATGCGGTCTGATTGGAACGGTCATGGCCTTTTGTTACGCCCTAGGTATGTATGGCATTACCCGCGCCCGCTGCGGCAAAGAAATCCAGACCGGATTAATCGTCTATTTGTCCCGCGCCTTTTCGAACCGCATCGGCAGAAAAGCGAAGGTCTTCCGAAATGGCATTGAGGCTCAAAGCTGGTTCGAGTGGTATCAGAAAGGGGTGGTTTTCCCCATCATTGTGGCAATCATTGTGCCGGCGACGGCGGTTCGGTGGCTCTTTACCGATAGCAGGTTCCACGACTTGCTAGAGACGCTTCAGGTGGAAGGATGGATGATGTCGGCCGCTGCCATGATTGGTGGAATGATCCTGGGAAACATGAGAACGTCCGACTCCTCCTTTGCCATGAGCCCTTTCCTGGGAACAAAGCCTCTTGCAACAACGTCCTGGTCACGGCTTCTACTGGCCACTGCATTCCGTTCTTTGGCATGGGGGATTTTGATCTGGCTAACAGTCTATCTACTGGTGTTGGGCGGCAGCGAACTGACAGGTGAAAATCTACCGAAAAAACCCTTCGTCTGGTGGCATTTTCCGGGACAAATTTTGGCCGCATGGACGGCTATGACCTTCGGTCTTTGCCTTTCCCTTTCGGGTAAACTGGTTTACCCGAAAATACTGGGGGCAATCTATTTCGGCTGGCTGATCACAGCGCTGTTCGTCAGGGGCCTGGCACCCGCTTGGTTCACTGATTATTTCACGGTTTCCACTTTGTCCGGATGTGGAATAGCGCTTTTTATACTCACCCTGTGGGTATGGGGATTGGCGTTGCGCCGGCGCATGGTGGCAAACAGCCAGGCAATTATGGCCTGTCTGGTCGTAGCGTCGCTGACAGCCATCGCCGGATGGCAGTTAGCCCACGAAGCAATCCCCTCGGAAGGATCGCGGATTCACCTTTTCCTGCTGGTTTCAGGGCTGTTGTCCCTGGTGGTATTCCCGTTTGCCGCCGCCCCCCTCGCACTGGCATCCAACCGGGCACGGTAGGGGGCCGCCCACCCCCCCCTTCACTTCACCCGCTGACTCTTGGCTACTGCCAGCTTTTTCCCAGGAATATGAAAATGGAAACCCGAGAAATAGCAACCATTGCGTTTATCGATTCCGGCTCTGGCGAACCAGCTATAGCGGTAGTAAGACAATCGGATGGGTGTGTGGCACTTTGCCTTTCAATTCAACGCAGCGGTGATCTTGAAGTCCTACTGGACAGGGCCTCAGCCCAAAAACTGGCCGAAGCTATTAAGGAAGGCGTTGAAAGGCTTGCCAAAACAAACAGGTAACAGTTGATGGGTTAAAAAACCCCCAGTCACCTCACCCGTGTCATCGTGAAGGTGCCGCTGTCCTTCGCCGAGTTGAACACGGCATAAAACTGGCCGTTCTGCACGGTGGCGCTGGTGGTGAAGGTGCCGAAAAGCGGCAATCGCTGGCTGCCCTGCAGGTGTGAGCCGTTCTGGTCCACCCCCACCACCTCCAGGCGGCTCTTGTACAGAAAGGGCACCACCTTGGCGAAGCGGCCGCGGAAGTGGACCACCACGCTGGTGCCCTGCTGGTCGATGCGGGCGTTCAGGGGGCCGGTGTGGCCGTTGGCGCTGCTGGTCCAGTTGCCCCGCCACTGGCCCGCCAGGGGCTCCTGGGCCCTCCCCACCGCCGCCAGGCTGGAAAGCAGAACCAGCGCGCAGAATCGCTTCCACATGGCCGCACCCTCCGATAATCCACTCAGTCGATGATCTTGTTGATCGGATATTCCACGATGCCGCGGGCCCCGGCCTCCCGCAGTTGCGGCACGATGTTGCGAACCGTCTGCTCCGACAAGATGGTGTTCACATCCACCCAATCCGGATCGGACATAGCACTGATAGTAGGCGTCTGCAGCGCCGGCAGCACCTTCAGCACACTGTCCAGGCTCTTCTTGGGCACATTCATCATCAGGCCCACCTTGCCCTCCGCGGCGATGGCGGCCTTCAGCATCATGACGATGTTGTCCATCTTCCGCTTCTTGAACGGGTCCTTCAGCGCCTCGGTGTTGGCGATGAACCGTGTGGTCGACTGCATCAGCTCGTCCACGATGCGCAGGTTGTTGGCCCGCAGCGAGCTGCCCGTTTCCGTCACCTCGACGATGGCGTCGGCCAGGCGGGGCGGCTTCACCTCGGTGGCACCCCAACTGAATTCCACATGCGCCTTCACGCCGTGCCGCTCCAGGTACCGGCGGGTGATGCTCACCACCTCGGTGGCGATGCGCTTGCCCTCCAAGTCCTTCGGGCCGCGGATGGGGGAATCCTCGGGCACCGCCAGCACCCAGCGCACCGGGCGGCGGCTCACCTTGCTGAAGACCAGCTCGGTCAGCTCGGTCACCTTGGCATCGTTCTCCAGCACCCAGTCGTGGCCGGTCAGGCCGCAGTCCAGCACGCCATCCTGCACATAACGGGGCATCTCCTGCGCGCGCAGCAACGTGCACTGGATCTCCGGATCATCGATGTTGGGGTAATAGCTGCGCTGGGCGAAGGTGACCTTGTAGCCGGCCTTGCGGAACAGTTCGCCGGTGGCCTCCTGCAGGCTGCCGGCGGGCAGGCCCAGTTTCAAGACGGTTTCTGTGCTTGGGGATGACTGGCTCATGGCCCTTCCAACTGAATGGTTTGACATAACGAAAATGCCGGTCTCTAAAGCCGGCAGGCACCCAAATCGGGCCTCTGCCCGCCCCGAATGCCCCAGATTGACAACCGAACCCTGTTAATAGGTCAGCAGACTGTGGACCGGATGTCCATGCAACCGTTTCCGGCCTTCCAAAAACGACAGCTCGATGACGAAGGAGTAGGCGGCCACCACCGCGCCCGCCCGGCCCACCAGTTCCGCGGCTGCCGCCATGGTTCCACCCGTGGCCAGCACATCATCGATCAGCAGCACCTTTTGGCCCGGCGTCAGTGAATCGGTGTGCATGTGCAGCTCGGCCTGCCCGTATTCCAGGTCGTATTTCACCGAGTGGGTGGTGTGGGGCAATTTGTTGGGCTTACGCAGCAATACCAGGGGTTTGTTCAGCAACAGGGCCACCGGAGCAGCGAAGATGAAGCCCCGGGCCTCGGCTGCGGCCACCGCATCCACCGTGTTGCCCGGTTGCTGGAAAGGCGCGGCCATCTGCTCAACGCAATGACGCAGGGCCTCGGGATCTCCCAACAGCGGGGCAATATCCTTGAACAGGATGCCAGGCTTGGGGAAATCGGGGATGTCGCGGATGCGACTGGCCAGGTCCATAGGTATGGCGGTCCTTGCGGGGTTGGTGTTAGCTTGATTTTCCAAGGTTTTTCTTAGGTTTACCGCGCGCCAAGGCAATGCGCCTCCCGGCTTGGGGCGGCTGGAAAGGGATGGGAAACCCGTGGCTGAAGGATTGCTGGAAGAACTGGCCTGGCGCGGTTTGATCGCCGATTCCACCCACCCGGCCGAGTTGGCCGACCGCCTGGCTAAGGGATCCATCACGCTGTACTGCGGGTTCGACCCCACCGCCGACAGCCTGCATGTGGGCAGCCTGATCCCGCTGATCACGCTGCGCCGGTTCCAGCTGGCCGGCCACCAGCCCATCGCCCTGGCCGGCGGTGCCACCGGCATGATCGGCGACCCCTCGGGCAAATCCGCCGAGCGTTCCCTCCTTGATGCCGAAACCCTGGCCAAAAATGTGGCCGGCGTGCGCGCCCAACTGGGCAAATTGCTCGATTTTTCAGGCAATCGACCTGCCCTGCTCCTCGACAACCACGCCTGGATCTCGCCGTTCTCCTACCTCACCTTCCTCCGCGATGTGGGCAAGCTGTTCAGTGTCAACCAGATGCTGGCCAAGGAAAGCGTGCGCGCCCGGTTGGAGGACCGCGACACGGGCATCAGCTACACCGAATTCTCATACATGCTGCTCCAGGCCTACGACTTCTATCACCTGCGTGCTCACAACCACTGCGTCCTGCAGATCGGCGGCAGCGATCAGTGGGGCAACATCACCGCCGGCATCGACCTGATCCGCAAAAAAAACGTCGGCGAGGCCTTTGGACTCACCCTGCCCCTGCTCACCAACGCCGATGGCAGCAAATTCGGCAAAACCGTGGCTGGCGCGGTCTGGCTCGACCCCAAACGCACCAGCGTCTACCGCTTCTACCAGTTCTGGATCCGCGTCGATGACCGCGATGTCATCAAGTTCCTGAAAATGTTCACCTTCCTGACCAGGGCGGAAATTGAAGCACTAGAGGCCTCCCATGCCAGCCGGCCCGAGGGGCGCGAGGCCCACACCGCTCTGGCCCGCGCTATGACCGACCTGTTGCACGGTGAATCGGCCCGGCTGGAGGCCGAAAAAGCCACCAAGGTACTGTTTGGCGGCGGGCTGGAAGGGCTTTCCGAGGCCACTTTCGCCGACCTGGCCGGCGAAATCCCAGCCTTCACCCTGCCCGGGCTGGACCCCGCCGTTCCCTTGGTCGACACCCTCGTCACAGCCGGACTTTCCAACAGCAAGGGCCAAGCCCGCAAGGACATCGAGGGGGGTGGCGTGGCGGTGAACAACCAGACCGTTCCCCGCGACCAGGCCCAGCGGGCCCTGACCCCAGCCGATCTGCTGTTCGGCCGGCATATCCTGCTTCGCAAGGGCAAGCGGAACTACGCTTTGGGTTCTTTGCCTCAGGTTTGAGCTCCGCTGGTTTTTTCCGCCTCATTTGGGGGTAGAATAACCTTGCACCAGTTCCCCCTGACCGGAGCTGGTCCGGGGAGTTTGCGTCTATGGACCGTCGCCAGCACTTGCAAACCATCGCATCACTCGGATTGGTGAGCCCCTCCGTGTTCACCGGGCTGGCCCGTGCCCAAGATGCCAAGCCCGACCGGGTTAAATTTTCCACCTGCGATGGCGTGACCTTGGAAGGTTCGTTCTACCCGGGAAGTATGGGCAAAAAAGGCAGCACTTTCCTTTTCTTGCACCAGCCGCAACCTAAGGCCAATACCTCCACCCAGGCCAATTTTGTGCCCTTGGCGGAAGAACTGGCCAAAAAGGGCCATTCCTCGCTGCTTTTTGATTTCCGTGGCTACGGCAACAGTACCTCGGTGGCCCCCGAATTCTGGAATCTTGCGGATGACCCGGTGACAGGTCTGCCAGGCCATCCGCACAACAAGTTGCTCGGCCAAACCTTGGCAATGCGCCGGCCCGCCAGTATCAGCGCCACCATGTTCCCGGCCCGCTACCTGTGGGCCCTCGTGAATGACATCGCTGCGGCGAAGATGTTCCTCGATGAACGAAATGACCGCGGCGATTGCAATTCCTCCAGCCTCTATGTGGTTGCCGAGGGGGAGGCGTGCCCCTTGGCCTCGCTGTGGATGGCCAGCCAGTTCAGCTTGAAACGCGTGGAGATCACCTCCAGCGCGCCCATGATCCGGGGCAATGTGTTTCGCCCCCGTATCACCCAGAACGAACGCATCACCAAGACCTACCCGGTGGAAGGCCTCGACCTGATGGCCGGCATCTGGCTCAGTTACAAGCCGTCCGTGGGAGGCCTCAATGCCCCGGTGGACCGATGGCTACGGGAAATCACGTCGAATAAGTACGGGAAAAACCGTGCGCAGATGATGTTCCTCTACGGTGCCAAGGACAACGATGCCAAGGCGACTGCCAAGCGCTTGCTGTCGTCGGTACGGCCCGGCTACGACCCGGAAAAACCGGCCAAGGATCCCAAGCCTGGCGACAAGGCTCCCATGAAGGCACCCAGCGACCAGCTCTACACGCTGGGATTGCCGGTTCCAGACTGTAACTTGAACGGCAGCAAGATGTTGCGTCCTGAATTCTCAGCCCAGGGCGGCATTGTCGATTATGTGGGCAAATTTGGCGAATCCCGCACGGTGACCGAGGCGACCCAGCGCAACAACCGCAGCACCGCCATGATCTGGCAGGTAGGCAACGGCCCACCCATCCCCGCCAAGATGGAGGGTGAACTGACCCTGCGGGCAACTCCCATCCAACTGTGGGGCGGTCCCACCCTGTGACGTTTCCGACCGGTTTTCAGGTCGGAGGCCTGGTGTTGTGCGGCGGTTCCAGCCTTCGGATGGGCCGCCCCAAATCGCATCTGAGAATTCGCTCTAAATCCTTATTGGAAAATACTTTAGACACTTTGCAGGGCGCAGGGTGCCAACCCTTGGCCGTGGCGGCCAGTTCCCGCCATCCGTTGCCCGACCTCGTAATTCATAAAAGTAATATCATTTTATCTTTTGATAATAATGAAGGGCAGGGGCCACTCGCAGGATTGGAAGCGGGCTTGAGCTCCCTGCATCCGCACACCCCTTGGGCCTGCGTGGTTCCGTGTGATTTGCCCTGCCTGCATCCCGAAGCTTTGGTCCACCTGCTGCAAAAGGCGTGGGAGGAAGGCGGGCCGGCGGTGACCATCCTGCGCCAGGGAGATAGGATCAACCCCTTGATCGGCGTATTTCCCACCGCCTGGCACCAGCGCGCCTCCAGCCTGATCGCCTCCGGGCGCTTTCGGGCCGACAGTCTGCTCGACGGGGTGCCTGACCTGCGTTGTTTGCAGGTCAGCGCGACCGACCCGGTCTGGCGGGATTGCGACACCCCGGACGATTTCACAGCACTGGAGCGGCTGGTTGAACCACCCTCCAACCCCGGGGGAAAACCTGTCTAGAGCCTGTCGCTGTCAGACGGTTGCTGTCGGTGGACAAAAGCAGGTTGCACGGCTGCCGACAGACCCCGTCAGCAGCCACCACCAACCGACAGCCAACCGACGTCTTTTCCCCGGTCAGTTGTCGGTTTGTAAATTGTTTTTTTGCAAATACTTAGGTTTGGTCGTCCCACCTAGGTTCGGGGGCTGAAACCTGCTAGAATAACCATCACCAAGAATTAGATAAAAAAGGAAAGAAGAAGGACGAAAACACCCGGGACGAACGGAACAGATTCCGGGCACTTCTGACCAGCGGAGCGACGAGCGCATGAAAGTGATTTGCCAGCGCGAAGGCCTGTTGCAGGCTTGCCAGTTGGCTTCCATGGTGTTGCCCACCCGCGACATCAAACCGGTGTTGAAAAACCTGAAGTTCACGGCCGAGCCCGGCCAGGCCACGCTGTTCGCCACGGATCTGGAATTGGGTCTGGGCGTCGAGGTGGCGGGTGTCACGGTCGAAACCCCGGGGGTGGCCCTGTTGCCCGCGACCCGGGTGATCCAGATCCTGCGCGAGGCCCGGGTGGCCGAGATGGAGCTGGAGATCATCGGACAGGAAGTGGTGCTGCGCGGCGGCAGCCTCGAATACGAGATGCCCATTGAGGACGCCTCGCAATTCCCCGACCCGCCTGAGCTGCCCTGGGAAAATGCCGCCGAGGTCACCGCGGGCCCGCTGAAGGAAATGATCCGCCGCACGGCCTTTGCCTGCGCCACCGATGTGGCCCGCTACACCATGACCGGGGTCCTGTGGGAAACCACGGCCGAGGGCGCGGTGCGGCTGGTGGCCACAGACGGCCGTCGTCTGGCCATGACCACCGGTCCCAAGCTGAACAAGGGCAAGGCCCAAGGCGTGGTGGTCCCGTCCAAGGCGATGACCACCCTCGAGCGCTGCCTGCCCGACGACGAGGAAGAGGTGCAGGTGTCTCTGGAGCCCCGCCAGGCTGCTTTCCGCACCGGGCGCATCACCCTCACCACCCTGCTGGTCGAGGGGCGTTTCCCCGACTACAAGGCGGTCCTGCCCAAGAAGGAGGATGTGAAAGCGCGCATTCCCCTCCATGCGGGCGCTTTCGCCTCGGCCATCCGCCAGGCGGCGATCATGATCGATGACGAAACCCGCCGCCTCAGCCTTAAGTTCACGCCGGGCCTGCTCACCCTTTCGGCCCGCAACTCCAGCTCCGGGCGCAGCCGCGTCGAGCTGCCCCTTGAGTATTCGGGGGCTGCCATCGAGACGTTTTTCAACCCGGTCTACCTGCTCGACATGCTGAAGCAGTACCCGAACGACACCGCCATGGAGATCGAGCTGGTCAGCGGCGCGCATCCGGCGTTGCTGCGGGCCGGCGACGAGTACCAGTACCTGATCATGCCGCTCACCTGACCGGCGCCCGGACCGGCACCCGGGAATAGGGGAATTCGCGAGGGGAAAGGTTGCACCGTTATCCGATCCGCATTGAGAAACCCCACCCTGGACCCGAGGCCTTGGCCGAAGTCCTGGCGCAGTTGTTTGTGGCGCGCGGTTGGGGCAAGCGGACCGAGCGGTCGGCGCTGGAGGATGCGGTGAAGACGGCGGTGCGGGCGACGGCTGGCGAAGCGATGCTGCCCCTGGTCAGCCCCGGCAAGCTGTTGAAGGGGACTCTGGAGTTGTGGGTGAGGGGATCGGCCGCCCTGGCGGAACTGTCCGGCTTCCACCAGGGGGCGCTTCTGGAAGCCCTGCGCAAGGCGCACCCGGTTCCGGAGATCAGGAAGGTCCGTTTCAAGAATCTGGCGGACGCCCCGGCACCCAAACGGAGCCCGCCGAAAAGGAAAGACTGACAGACAAGGCCCCGGGGCCTTCGGGAATACACCGAGACAAGGCAACGATCAGCGACAAGGGAAGGAACCGACCATGACCGACCAGCCGACCAACGCCGAGAACACCCCCGAAATCGACCCCAACCATGTTTCGGCCGACTATGGCGCGGGCAGTGTCCAGGTGTTGCGCGATGCCGACCACATCCGCCGCCGCCCGGGCATGTACATCGGCGACATCTCCACCAGCGGCCTGCACCACCTCGTTTACGAGCTGGTCTACAACGCCGTGGACGAGCACCTGGCCGGCCACTGCAAGGTGGTGGTTGTTCAGATCGATGTGGACAACTCCATCCTCGTGCGCGACGACGGCCGCGGCATCCCCGTGGACATGCATCCCCAGGCCGGCAAGCCCACCCTCGAGGTGGTGATGACCACCGTGGGCGCGGGCGCCAAGTTCGACAAGAGCACCTACAAGACCTCCGCCGGCCTCCACGGCATGGGCGCCAAGGCCGTGACCGCCCTCTCCCGCTGGACCGTGGCCACCGTCCGCCGCGAGGGCCGCGCCCACCAGCAGCGCTACGAGAAGGGCGTGGCCGTCACCGAGGTGCAGGACATCGGCCCGGCCAAGGGCAACGGCACCCAGATCCATTTCATGCCCGACACCGAGATCTTCGGCGACCTGAAGTTTGATTTCGACACCCTCGAGAACCGCCTGCGCGAGCTGGCTTTCCTCAACCGCGGCCTTGAGTTCCAGTTGAAGGACCTGCGGACCGGCCGCGAGGAGGTCTACCACTACGACGGCGGCGTCTCGGAATATGTGCTCTGGCTCAACCGGTCCGAGGAGGTCATCCACCAGCCCATCTATGTCAACCGCATGATGGAACACATCAAGGTCGAGGTGGCCATCCAGTTCACCACCAGCGACGACGAGCGCGTCCGCTGCTACGCCAACAACGCCCACAACCCGGTCGGCGGCACCCACCTCACCGGCTTCCGCACCGCCATAACCCGCAGTCTCTCCAAGTACGGCGAGAAGGAGGAGCTGTTCAAGAATGTGCGCCCCACCGGCGAGGACTTCCGCGAGGGGGTGACTGCGGTCATCTCCATCGGCCACCCCGAGCCGCAGTTCGAGGCGCAGAACAAGATCCGCCTGCTGAACGCCGATGTCGAAAGTGCCGTCGAGCGCGCCCTGGTGGAGGAGATCTCCAAGTTCCTCGAGGAACACCCCAAGGACGCCCAGCGCATCATGAA
>DKBS01000031.1 GCA_002451275.1 Planctomycetaceae bacterium UBA6894
GATTGACGGACGGGGCTGGCAGGCTGACCGAACAAACCACCATGAAGTCCTACCTGCAGGCGCGCTTCCCCATAGGCGGGAACAAGTCCTTTGATCAGGCCGACGACAACAACTACGCCAGCGACCAGCGAATCCAGAATCTCAAATACCGAACCGATGATGTCTTTCCGCAGGGTAAGGCCTGATCAGGTTGGATGACACTTACGCAGAAACAATAAAATTTACTTGGCAAAATCAGGCTGTTGTCTAACCCAGAGGGAAAACTGAAGTTGGCAAAAAACGAATTTACTCGGCAATGGCTTAGGTACCTGCCGAAGAGAGGTACTGGGCATTGACCGGCCGGAACAATTTGGGGTGGGGCGGTACCCTGTAATCTGACCCTAAATTTTTGGAATCAAGTCCCCGGCCGGCAAACCATTCCACCTGATCTGCCACCCTTTAATACGGAAAAAAGTATCCGAGGCCATTACCCTGCCGTCCGGCGAACCACTCCACCTGGTTGGCTATCCCCGCAAGGAGGGTGCCCGCGTGGGATGCCGACGGCACCGCGATGAATTCTGCCTTGCCCGGATTGAAGACATCCTGGAACTGGACGGGCAAACGAGTCACCGACGGAGGGAAATCGTGGTCCTGGGTGCCACCGTAGGCCCGGAACGGCGTCTTCATGATGAATTCCCAGGCTGACATCTGGTGATAGCAATCGGCCAGCTCGGAATTGGAAAAGAATGCCTGGTCCCAGTATTCGGGACGGAATATCTCGATAAATCGCGGAGCAGTTGGCAGTTTGTTAAGGTTGGTAACCAGATCACCCCTCCGCTCGTACAACTCTATAGCAACCTGGTGGTATTGCGGATCAAGGACCGACATGGCAAATCCGGGCTTCTTGAAGTAGTTCTCGTAGCTCAAGTGTGTCAGCACAAACAGCAGGGACTGCCATGGCGCGTCGGGCACCTCGTTGGTGGAACCGACCCTGGGGTTGAACAGGATGCGCAGGGTGGCAGCAAGAGTCGCGTAGGGCGGCGCGGCGGCGCCGACCTTGCCCAATTCCACCCCAAGCGACTCCAGTTTTTCCTGGAACTGGGTGGTCACCAGGCCGCCCTGCGACCAGCCCGAGAGATTGAGCGTGCCCAGTTGCAGGCCGCTGGCCTCCAGAAACCTGTCGGCAGCCCGGTACAGGTCCAGGCAGGCTTGCTGGTGACTGGCCTTCACCTTGAATCCCTCGGGCTCCGTGGTGGGGCCAATGCCGAAATAGTCGGCGGCAATCACCGCGCTGCCCTGGCCCCCGAAGGCCGCCACCGCCAGACGGCCCTCGTAGGCTCCCGCGTACCCCACATTGTCCGTGTCGAGACTATTGGACGGGACCTGCTCCTTCAGGAAAACGGTGCCGTGCTGGTAGGAGACCATGTCCACCGACCCGGAGGCGTTCAGTGGCACGGCCAGCAGGCCCGTGGCCAGAATGGGCCGGTTGCCCCGCTCCGGCACCACCGAGTTGTACCAGACCCGATAGGCCTGCACTCCGTTGACCGCCTGCCGAAAGGTCGGCAGTTTGTAGTCCTTCCAGTACTCCTTGTCCGGCTGATCGAAAAACGGTTTCGCATCGGGTGCGGTAGAGATCTGCGGATCGAGGATGAATCTGCCCAGTTCGTACTTGCCCGGCTTGTTTTCCGGGTCGATGATCTCGTTCAGGTCGCCCGCGGTCAGGGTCCTGATGGGCTGGTAGTAGGCACCCATGACCGCCAAGCGGGTGGAGCCCTCCTCGACGAACGCCACCGCGTTGCCAGCCCAGTCGCTGATCGAGGCCCCCTCGGAGAGGCGGATCACTTCGCCCACCTTGCCATCGAACGTGCCCTGCAGGCCGGCTGTGTCCCCGGAGGTGGGCTGATACTCGAACCGCAGGGTGGATGTGCCCGACCCGGAACGGTAAGCCAACTCGCGCGTCGAGCCACCCAGCAGGAACGGGACCACCGGCGTTCCGGTCACCAGCACCGGTTCGCTGAACGACACTTCCAGGCGGATGGGCCCCGCCTCACCCACCTTGCCCAGCGGCTGCGTGAAGGTGCGGACACCGGGCCTGACCCTGTCCTGCGCCCACCACTCGAAACCGGAAAAATACTGAGGCAGATAAGATCTGGCCCATCGGGTTGTCCGCGGTAACCATCGCGTTGTCCAGCCTGGACAGCCGGAGAGCTCCCTCCGGGGAACCGGCGAAAGCTACGGCGGCCTGGGGAAGGTCAAAATCCCTCTGGTTCAGGCGGTCGACCCACCCGGTGGCCTCCGCCAGCGACGGGGTCCGGCCGAGGATGTTCTCGTAGAGATCTCCCGCCAGGGTCACGGAGCGTTCCCGGCTCTACATGAAGGCCAGCGCCAGTCCGCTCCGGGATAGCCTCTTTTGCAGGGCCGCCACACCTGAATTCAGCCCGCCGACATCCGCATCCCGCTTCAGCACCTGCGCGTACAGGGCGCGCACGAAGCTCTCATCCGACAGGGAGCCGCCGAATTGCCTGGAACCCAGAATGGCCGCCGCCACCTGGTCTTCCCCCACCCCGGATTCCATCGCCCGGGTGAAGGCACCCAGGCCCGCTGTGTCCGGCTCACGGCGCAGGTAGGTCTGGTACAGGCTACGCACCACCAGCCCGCGGTGCTCGGCGGAATTCAGGATGCCGGCCGCAACCGCTTGGGGGCTGGCCCCCTTCTCCAGACTGGCCATATGGGCGGCCAGACCGGCCGGATCAGCCGCGCGGTTCAGACCCAGCCAGTAAAAGTTGTTGACCTGGGTTTCCAGCAGGTTGCCGGCAGGCACCAGCCTGTCTTCCAATCGCTCCAGAGCAGCTTTCCCAAACTGCTTGAGCTTCCCAATTGACAACTCTGGTAGGGATTTTTTTCCGGGGGGAGTTCTGGAAAGCCATGGAGAGAACCCTGTGAATGATGGAGTGTATCATCTGCTCAAGAGCAAATGCAAAAACACTAAAATGAAT
>DKBS01000102.1 GCA_002451275.1 Planctomycetaceae bacterium UBA6894
CGGAGGAAAAGTGATGCTGATGCTCGCGAACTGGATCACCTTGATCACCTTGCTTCCCAGCCAGACCGGGCTCCCATTTACCGGGCTCGCGCCCATTTCGGAGGAGGAAAAACCCGCCAAGCCTGCCTGGGTGAGGGAAGTGTCTCTCCAGCGTGCCAAAATCCCTTATCGCCCCCTGGCCCACCCGCTGCTGCCCCCCACGGCTGAATTGGTCAGCGGCAATGCAGCCCTTTGCTATTACCGGGCTTTTTCGCCCGAGACCTTCTCCCACAGCCGCAATGACAAGGACTGGTGGAAAAAAGAGGAGGCTTGGTCCAAAGCCAAGCTGACGGAATTGCCCCAAAAAGATATGGAGTTCCTGCTGAAATACTGGCCATTGGAGCAGATTGAAGTGGGTGCCCGGAGGACCTACTGCGATTGGGAAATGACCGATCGTCTCAAAAAGGACGGGTTTTCGGCGTTGCTTCCCGATGTCCAAAGCATGCGTGAACTGGCCCGCCTGATCAGCCACCGTATCCGGCTGAAACTGGCCCGCAAGGATTTTGAGGGTGCCCTCAAGGACATCCAGACATTGATGGCGATGGGCCGACATGTCGCGGATGGCCCAACCCTGATCCAGCACCTGGTCGGCGTCGCCCTCTGCTCCATCGCCCTCGAAAGGCTGGAGGAAGGTGTCCAGTTGCCGGATTTCCCCAGTGTGCTTTGGGACCTGTCGGTACTGCCTGTTCCTTTTCTTTCCCTGGAAACCGCGCTGGGAGGTGAACGTATCGGCTCCGACAGCCTGCTTTTGGTTCAGGATCTGGAGAGAGTTATGACCAAGGAGGAAGCCAATGAAAAAATGGCAAAATTCTTGAAACAACTAGGCATGGTTTCCGGTGAAGAAAACAACCTTCAGGCCGCCTTCGTGGCAATCTCCCTGATCTCCTACACCCAATCCAAAGAATGGCTGGTGAGCCAGGGCACCCCGCGGGAGACGATCGAAAAAATGTCTGTCGCCCAGGTCGTGATGGCACGGATGGCCGGCGAGTTCAACCGCGAGCGGGACGAGATGTTCAAATACGCCAACCTGCCCCTGTGGCAGGCGGCACCCCTGCTGAATGAACAGCAAAAACAGCTTCGACCCGCAATGGGCCAATCGGTCTCAAAAATCCTGGCCAGACTCCTGCTTCCCGCGTTGCAGGCGGTTTTCGAAGCACGAGTGCGGATGGACCGCAAAATTGCCATTTTGCGTCAGGTGGAAGCAATCCGCTTGTACGCCACCAAAAACGGCAGCCTTCCCGAAAAACTGGAAGATATCAATGCCCCGCCAGCGCTCGATCCATGGCACGGCAAACCGTTCGAATACTCCCGCACCAGCCCGACGGAGGCGACCCTGACCGGCAAGCCGCTGGCCAAAGGTCCGATGGGCCAGCACAACACCATCCTCTACGAAATCCACTGGAAGAAGTGACACTCGGTATAATCATGGAAGCATTTCTTTTCCCCAGGAGTTCAATGATGCATCGATTTAGGTTGTTTTCGCTGGTAGCCGCGATTGGCGTGGCCGTTGCCGGGGCAGTTCCCGCCCGGGCGGTGGACCCCACCCCCCATCTGGACGGAGAAACGTTTGTGGTCGTGCGCCTGCGCCCGGGCAAGGTGGACCTGACCAAGGCGGTGGCCTTCCTCAGCTCCAAGAAAATCATCGACCAAGGCCAGGCGCTGGCCGCAGGGCTGGCCATCGGCACCGTGAAAGCCGGCATCGACAAGAATGTCGATGAGATGTGGATCGGCATGAGCACCAAGGGGCTGGACAGCGGTGAACCCCTGCCCATCATCATGGTCCCCAAAAAGGATGACGAGCAGGTCAAGGCCCTGAAGAGCCTGCTCGGCCGCGTGCCAGGCAGCGACTTGCTCAAAATGGAAGAAGGCAGCGGCATGCTTTTCTGGGGCCCAGAGTCTGCCGTGAAGGCCGCCAAGGAAGGGAAGGGAAAAGCCCGCCTCGACCTGACTCAGGCGATGAAGTCCTGGAATAGCGAACACGCCATCCAGATTGCCATCATCCCCACTGAGGACCAGAAGAGGACCCTGCGCGAGTTCGCCCCCACCTTGGCGGGCCGGATTCCCGGCATGGACCCCAACGACCTGACCGAGAAACTGGAATGGGCAGGCCTGAGCATGGACATCTTCCCCCCCAAGGCGAAGCTGTTCATCAAGCAGGCAGACGGCAAGGCGGCCACCAAGGCGCTCAACTTCATGCAAAAGGGCCTCGACATCGCCCCCAAAATGCTGGCCCAGCAGCCCGATGCCCGCGACATTGTCGAGCATGTTGGCAAGATCGTTGACGAGATGAAAAAGGGACTGAAGGTCGAGAACGATGGCCTGGTTCTGGAAATGGAAGATTCCCAGCCCATCCTCGACCTGATCGGCGAGTCGGCAAAAAAGGCCCAGGAATCCGCCAAGCGCATGCAGAGCATGAACAACCTGAAGCAGATCGGGCTGGCTTTCCACAACAACCACAGCGCACTGGGGGATTTCCCCGCCCCAGCCATCACCAGCAAGGATGGCAAGCCGCTTCTGAGCTGGCGCGTCAAGATCCTGCCTTTTATCGAGGAGGAGAGGCTTTACAAACAGTTCAAGCTGGATGAGCCCTGGGACAGCGACCACAACAAAAAGCTGGTCAACCGCATGCCCAAGGTCTACCAGAACCCCAACCTGAAACTGGAGAACGGCAAGACCAACTACCTGGTGCCCACCGGCAAGGGCGGCCTGTTTGCCGCCCAGGAAAAGGGTGTGAAACTGAACAATGTTACCGACGGAACCTCCAACACCATCATGGTGGTGGAAGTGCCCGCCAACATGGCGGTGACCTGGACCAAGCCGGAAGACTGGGAAGTCACCGCTGAAGGTGCCGTGGAAAAGTTCCTTGCAGGCCTGAAGGACGGCTTCAACGCCGGATTCGCGGACGGATCCGTGCGCTACATCAAGAAGACGATTGATGTGAAAACCCTGAAGGCCGTGTTGACCCCCGATGGCGGCGAGGTCATCAACAATATCCCCTGATCCCTCGCACCAGGGCCCGCAACCTACCGCACCCCTGCCGTATTCGGCAGGGGTGTTTTTATTGGCGGGGTTGGTTTTCCAGCAAGATGGGACCGGTTGGCTTGGGCTTGTCCTTCGCGTCCTTGGGAATGGTCCATTCCTGCAGGAGAACCCTTCTTTGAACCAACGATTGGACTCCCGAGATGGCGACAGCCTCCACCGTGAAAGTCGAGCCCATGCCTGCCTTGAGCTTGATATCACAGGTGCCGGGCCATGGGTCACCAGGAAGTTTCCCCAGGGTTGCCTTGTCGCCTTTTTGCTGGATCTGCACGGCGGCCCAATTCAACCCGGCACGGGCCAACCACTCGGCCTGCAGCGCATTCTCGGTGGCGACTGCCTGCTGGCGCGCCATCAGGATCTGACGGGCCCATTCCACACTTACAGCCGCGGTGAGGGTGAGTAACACCAGCACCCAGATCAGGGAAAAGCCGCGGCGAGGAGATGGTCGGGGGCGGATCATGGCAAATCGCCCCCCCGCCAGGCGGTGTACTCACCTTGAATCAGGCGACCGTTCACCTTCTCTTCGCCGTGGCGGAGAACCAACAACTCGAGTGAGCCAGTCGTGTCGAATTCGAGCCAGTTTTTACCTGGGCCGAGGTTCCATGTTTTTTCCGTTTTGGTCCCCACCACCTGCCGGACCAGACGATGGTTTTCCAGTTTCCAAACCACCTTGCCCTCGGGCAGGTCCAGCACCTGGCTGGACTTGTCGTCCGGCTTGGCTGGTGCCGGGTTGGACTTGGCCAACCGGACATCACGCCGCCAGGCATCGGCCAGGTCGCGCCGGATGGTGAGGCCATCCAGTTGCACTGTAGTGGCGCCACTCAAGCGGACATAGCTGTACAGCAACGCCGACCCCATGGCCAGGAACAGGCCGACCACCGCCATCACCACCAGCACTTCCAGCAGGGTGAATGCGTTTCGCAATCGGCAGGGAACGGTTCTCATGGCTTATCCCCTGGGAGGGGTATCAGCGTGGACAGGACAAGTGGCCGGGCGGGAGATCCGTTGCGGTTGGTCCATGCGATTTCCAAGTCGATCCGGCGAAGAATTGGGGCATCAGTAACCGGCGTCACCTTGGCCTGAACTTTCGGGTCGGACATCTGACGCGTGAGATGCTCCGGCAGGGCAACTTTGGAAGCGAATGCTTGGAGGTCCTTCGCAACCGGGGGAGTGCGTGCCTGTTCCAGAGTACCAGCGGCCCATTGGGCCACACCCTCGCGGACTCGGGCTGCGGCCATCTCATTCCAGATTCTGACAGTGAACGCGGCCATGCCACCCACCAGGATGGTGGTGACGGCGATCGAGGCAAGCACCTCCGTGAGAGTGAAAGCCTTCCTGGGGATAGGAATCCAGGGTCGCATCACGCACCCTCCAGCCAATTGATCATATCCACCAATGGCAAGAAAAAAGCCACGACGACCAACCCGACCAAGATCCCGACAAGAAGGATACCCAATGTGCTTGCCAAGGTGGACCGCCAGCGAAGGCGCCTTAGGGACAACGCTTGCAGACTGCCACCCAATTCCACCAAAGCGTCCGGAAACCTCCCTGACTTGGTTGCCAAACCAAGCCAGGCTTCCTGAGCTTCGTTGATCAGGCCCGAGCGCCGAAGCGCCTCGTTGGCCGAATTTCCTTCCTCGATACGGAGGCGAAAAGCAACCAGTCTGCGGCGCGCCTCAGAACCGTGAAGTGCCGGCTTGTCCAGCAAATCCGTAGCCTCGGGCAATTGACGGCCCGACTTGATAAGCAATCCGAGCGATTCCAGCAACCGCCCCCTGCCCCAAGGCGCGAACAAACCACCCGGGCCGGGGATTTTCCAAGCCAGTGATGGATTGAACATGCACAACATCGCCAAAAAGCAGAAAGCCAGGAACAAAGCGATGAATTCCCATGCCGCCCAGGAGAAAAATCCCTCAACCTTTGCGGTCAGCCAAGGGTATGGCATCCCCAATTCCCGTACAATCATGGCGATCTTGGGGGCGATGAAAATCATCCAGAACAAAGCCACGACCAGAGTAAAAAAGACAATCAAGACCGGGTATACAGCCTGCGACATTGCGAGCGCCAATTCAGCCCGCAGCCTACCGCCCCGGGTTCTTCCCGGATCGAGCCCAGGGACGAGGCGATCCATTTCCATGTCGAGCAAATCATCGGAGTTGAGCAACCCCGGCTCCAGGATCGCCTCGGGATCACCCGCCCTGCCCCGGACGATGGCGCGGTGCAAGACGGCGCGCGCGCCGTATTTCCAGGCGTAGATAGGCGCGTAAAAAGGGTATGGAAAAAACCAGGCCAAAAACCGTCTCCACCAAGGGGCAGGGACGGCGAGCGGGTTGCCTTCCAGGACAGGCAACAAGGGAACCCTGCGGCGCATGGCAACCCCAAGGGCCATTGCCAGTTCCCGCTGGTGCATCCAGCGCAATTGAATCATGCAATCGAATATCCATGATGCCGTGACAAGGATCAGGATAATCACAGGAAGGGACAGAGGCCCAAGAAACGCCACCAGCAGAACGGCCAGCAGGCCATTCACAAGCAGCACCAGAAACTGACGGCTGTAGCTCATTCAGATCAACCCGAAAGCGCGTCGAAAAGCCTGAACATCGGCATGAAAAGTGTCAATAAAACCAATCCAACCACGCCCAGTGTCAAAAGAACCAGGATCATTGGAGGCAGCACCATAGCCAGCCAGCGGGACCGGTTTTCAGCTTGGGCCTTGCAGGTGGCGGAAAGCTCCATCAGGTTTTCAGGGAGGACGCCTTGGCCCTGCCCCACCTCCGCTAGCCAAGCTCCCCAGGCCGAGCCGAGGTGGTGCTGGCGCATCGATTCGGACAGCACACCTCCCGCTTCCAGATCCGCCGCTATTCGCAGGCCCGTCCGTGCCAGAAGGGGGTCATCGCTGGCATCTGAGGCAAGCTCAACCGCCTTTGGAAGGGTAGTTCCATTCTGCAACAACATGGCCACCAAGTCATACCATGCGGCAAGGCTAGCCTCGCGCAGCATCCCTCCCACAACCGGCAGGCGTCGGAGCAGTTCCGCCCGGCGGATGGGCCCCAGCAGGCCCAAGGCCAGCACGGGCACACCCACCACCGCCAAGGCAATGATCGCCCAAGACAGAAGGGAAACATCAGATAAAGACAGCAGCCAACTTGTCATGGTGGGGATCCGCATGCCGAAGCCCCTGTAAATTTCTGCAAACCGGGGAATTACAAAAGAGACCAAGAAGCCCAGCAGGCCGATTGAAAACACGAGAACCACCAACGGATAAAAGGCGGTTTGCCAGAAACCCTGACGGATGGCATGGATCATGCGGGCATGGCCAGAGAGGCGGTCGAGGCATTGGGGCAACCGGCCTGAGGCGAGCCCAGCCTTCACCAAGGCCACCAAGTACCGGGGCATGCTGGGATCGTGTTTTTTCAGGGCCTCGTCGAGCGGAATACCGGCCCCCAGGTCACGGGCAAGAGCCTCACACAGCCGGCCAATCCGGTCACCATCCATCTCCTGGGCCAAGGCAGCGAGGCCTCGATCCAATGGCAGGTTGGTCCGCGCCAAAGCGCCAAGCTCCTGCCCCAAGGCAGACAACTGGTCCGGTGACATAGACATTATCCCGACAGACTGACGTGATTGCCTGAGTCTATAGACTAATTCCCGCTGTTCCTAGAGGATACTGGGAAAATTCTAGGCCGGGTTTGTTACGAATCATTTACCCAGCAACCAGATTCTCACCAGCCCTTAACAAATAACATCCGGCCCTTTGGCGAAGCGATCGGCAAGGATGGGGTGGAGGGCTGCGTTGGCGGCCAGGCAATCGGGCTGGAAGGGGTTGAAGCGAGGGGTGGGGTTTACCAGGTTCGTGATCTTGCCACCGGCCTCCCGCAAGATTACCGCGCCAGCGGCGACATCCCACGCGTGGTTGTCAAAGGCGTAGAAAACCTCGGCGCGCCCGCAGGCGACATAGGCCAGGTGCAACGCGGTGCTGCCTGTACGGCGCAGGGCTTGAGCGTTCAGGGAGAAATAGCGCCACCAATCAAACAACGCCTCGCGTCCATGGCACTGGTAGGGAAATCCGGTGGTGACCATGGCGCGATCGAGCCGGTCATGGCTGGTCACCGAAATGCGCTTGCCGTTGAGGAATGCCCCCTGCCCTTTGGCGGCGCTGAACAGTTCATCGCGCAAGGGATCGTAGATGATGCCAACCACGAGCTCGCCGGCCACCTGCAGGCCGATGCTGGTGCAGTAGAACGGAAAATCGTGGGCGTAGTTGCTGGTGCCATCGACCGGATCGATGATCCAGATGGGGAGAGCGTTGGGGCCCGGGTCTTTCTCCTCGGAGCCACCCTCCTCGCCCAAAATCTGATGCGTGGGAAAACGACTGACCAAGTGCTCATGAATGACGCGCTGGCTCTCGATGTCGGCATCGGTCACCAGGTCGTACTGACCCTTTTCGCGAATCTGGAAACGGGAGCGCCACTTCAACAGGACTTGTCCAGCGAGACGACCGGCCTCACACCCGGCATCGAGCCACCGCCGCAACTGAACGCTGTCCGCCACTTCCGCCATGCAAGCACCATCTCACGCGGCCATCCACCATTGGATGGGCCGCAGAGAAAACTATAGGGATTCAAACCGGATTACCCACCCTTTTTCAGGGCATGAACCCCTTTGCGCGTGCGGACTATCAGCATGTCCACCGCCACGGCGGGGGAGGCCATGCAGCCGTCATCGAGCGTACCGCCGCCGAGGAGTTGGTATTTGCGGCCGGCGCGGATGCAGTAGCCCTTGCCCTTGTCATCAAACAGGTACAGTTTGTCGCCGCACAAAACCGGTGAGGCATGGAACTTGTTGCCCAGACGCTCCTGGTAAACCTCGTTGCCGGTGGATGCTTCCAGACAGCAGGCGAAGCCTTTCTCCGTGGCGGAATAAACCAGATCGCCATCCACCACGAGGCTGGAATATTGGGGAGCCCCTTTGGCGGTCTTCCACAGAACAGCGTCTTCGGGCAATTTACCGTTACCACCCAATCGGACCGCGCCGAGCCCCCAACCACCATCGCTGCTGGCCAGGAGCAGGGAACTCCCCAGGCGCTGGGGGATGGAGGCGGCATTCATGCCGCCATGCTTGACCCGCCAGATCTCCTGCCCGGTGAGCGCATCATAGGCCGCGGTGTGGGATGCTGAGGGGCAAACCACCTGGGCTTTTCCGTCCAACTCCACCAAACGGGCGGTGGCGTAGGCTTTTTTGCTATCCCCGTTGTCGGTTCCATAATCAAAACCACGGTCCGTTTTCCAAACGGTCTCACCGTTTTTCGCATGGAGGCAAGCCACATACTGTCGGTCGAATCCATCAAAGATGAGGTACAGCTTGTCCTGCCACAGCAGGGGAGATGAGCCCGCGCCGCGATGGTGGTCGCAAGGCAGGTCGTTCCGTTTCCAGTTGATTTTGCCCGTGGCCGCATCTATGGAGGCGGTGCCAGCGGAACCGTAGTGGACGAAAACCGTGCCATCCCTGGCTGTTGGTGTTGAACTGGCGTAGCTGTTGTAGGGGAAGCAGAAGGCGGGTTTGGCCACTTCAAAGACCGTGATGTCATGGACCTGCTTGCCGGTGGCCAGGTCCAGTGCCAGCAGGGACAGTCGTTTGCCATCCTCGGTGGCGTTGGACAGCCACACCTTGCCTTGGTGCACGATGGGCGAGGCCCACGCCTTGCCGGGGATTTTCGCGCCCCAGGCATGGTTTTCGGTCTCCGACCATTTTTCAGGCAGGTTGGCCGCGGGAGCCTTCCCTTCCCCATTGGGACCGTGGTACTGGTTCCATTCCACCTGACCGAGCACCAACAACACCAAACCGGCAGAGAGGGCTTGCATATTCGCTTTCCTGTGGCGGGATGGAAAAAATCCTGAGGCGGGAAGGTTTGGCAACAGTTTAACCCGGCCAAAAGGTCCGGTCACCCCCCGGGTACCGGTTTTTGCGACAAGATTTCCAGGGCCTTTTTTGCCCCTGCGGCCAACCGTTCGCGAGCATCGCCTTGTAGGCCCAAGGCGTCCGCCAATTTGCCTTGCTCAACCGACTTGACCGCCTGACTGGATTGCCACCACCAACGGGCAGCCAACAGCCGGCCATCCGGTTCCGCCAGAATCGCTTTCACCTCCGAGGGAGAAACGCCCCATACCGCAGCCAAGTCATCCAGCCCCGCCAGAAGGGGCGGCCAATCACCCGAGGGCGAATCAGACAAGGGCCCACCCGGCAGGGCGAGGATTGAAAGGAACGCCGCCTTGGCTTCCGGGGTTTCCAATTGAAGCTGCCGCAGGGAATTATTGAGTGGCCCGCACAAGCGGAGAATGGTTCCAGCGGACAAACGCGGTTCTATGGCCTTGAGTTGGGCTGCCGTGACCCCGTTTTGCGGGGTGACCCGCCAAATCCCCCAGTTGTTGCCATTGGGCCGGAGAGTACCGGGGATATTGCCAATGCCCACCGGGGTATTGCGAACGCGCGGGCCTGCTTTTTCCGTCGAGTTTTCCGCGGGATCATTCACCACCAGGGTAGATGACCCGCCGCCATCGAGATTGAGCATTTGGGTACAGCCCAAGTCTTTGCCCAAACGCCCCAATTCTACCTGACTGACCCCTTCGCTAACCTTCGGTTGGCGACCATCAATCACCACCCAGACCATCGCTTTGGATTGGCCATCCGGTCCTTCCTCCAGCCCTAATGCGGTTCTGGGATGGAGAGGGTCTTCCTTTGCCTTTCGCTCCACCACCGTGCCATCCACCAGCACCATTCCGAACCCGCCGGTGCCAACGATGGCACGGTTGAGAGCCCCGGCTGGTGGATTGTCCTGGAAGAATCGCAGCCGATGATCGCCGCTGAGCAACCAGCAAGCGTAATGCTTCATGGGTGGACTGACGAGATGATGCTCCCGAAGATGCAAGCCATTGATGTCGAGTGGAACACCCTGCAGCTTCACCACGGGCGAAAAGGGGGAGGCGTTCACGGCGATATCGAGTCTTTCCTGCCGGGCAAAATCGAGCGTGGTCTGGCTGAGGGTTTCAGCGGGCAATTCCCTTGGATCTTTCCCGCCGATTTTCACCTTGGCTCCCGCAGGGGCCGGTCTGGTGACTGTCTGAGCCAGATCGGGGTCGCGCAAATCGACCCGCAACACCCAAACTTTCAGGGGGCGTGGTTGGTCATACTGCCGGAATTGCAGGGTGGTGCCCGCAATGCTGGGCAAGGATTCCACCTTCAACGGCTTGTGGAACAGGGCATCCTGTCCGGCCACCAGGAAACTGAACCAAAAAACGGCGGACATGGCAGGGCTTCCAATGGTTGCAGGCGTCCCTGAACATGCTAACCGGCAAAGCCCTGGTGGTGTACGATGAGGTCATGCAGGAACAGGCTTTTGAACATTTGGCGAGGCGCGGCGCGGCAGGTGTGCCCGTGCTGGTGGACGCGTTGCTGGCGCGGGCAAGGGCCCGTGGTGCCAGCGACCTGCACCTGGAACCGACGCCAGGCGCCCTGGTGGCACGGTTGCGGGTGGACGGGGTACTGGAAAACCTGACCGCCTTGCCTGCGGAACTGGCCCCGAACCTGGTGGCCCGCTGCAAGGTGATTTCGGGCCTTTTGACCTACCGCAATGATGTGCCGCAGGAAGGCGGCTTCAAAGATGAGAGCGGGGAGGGGCGCGTGAGCACCTTCCCCACCATCCATGGCGAAAAAGTGGTGGTGCGCTTTTTCCAAGCCGGTGTTGCCATCTCCCTGAATCAACTGGGGTTTTCCGATCGGGTGCAGGCAGGCCTGACCAAGGCACTGGCCCGGCGCGAGGGGATGGTGCTGGTCACAGGGCCCGCAGGCAGCGGCAAAACCACCACGCTCTACGCCTGTCTGGAACGACTGGCCCGGGAGGGAAGGCAGGTTTCCACCCTGGAAGACCCGGTGGAACGGGAATTGCCCGGGGTCACCCAGTCCTCCATCCAGCCGGCGGCGGGTTTTGATTTTGCCCGGGGCTTGCGCAGCCTGCTGCGACAGGACCCTGAGGTGTTGCTGATCGGCGAGATTCGTGACCGAGAGACTGCGGAGATTTCCCTGGAGGCGTCTTTGACGGGGCACCTGGTACTGGCCACGCTGCACGCGGGTCACGCCTCGGGCGTTGCCGGAAGGCTTTTGGACATGGGCCTGGAGCCTTACCTTTTGACAGGTGCCCTGCGGGGTGTGCTGCACCAACGGCTGATCCGCAAGCGGTGCGAATGCGGCGGCGTGTGCGACCTGTGCAAGCCGAACGGCTGGTCAGGCCGACGACCTCTGGCGGAATGGCTGGAGCCCGGCCCAGCGTTTCGCGCGGCCATTCTGTCGCGGGCCGACGCCGGAACCCTGGAAGAGGCCGCACGGGCTGACGGCCTGATTCCCCTGGTGGAAGAGGCCCGTTCCGCGGTGCGGGAAGGGTGGACCACCACCGAGGAAGTCCGACGGGTACTGGGGCCGGAATTCGCCGAATGACCGCCTGCAATCGGCCCAATCATTTTATTGGCAAGGCCTGAATTGCCTCGCGCAACAGATGCAACCCCTTGCGCGCCGCGTTGACCGCATCGTGGCCATGGCGACTCAGTTCCAGGTGCACCCCGCCTGTGTAGCCCGCTGATTTCAAGCCCCCGAGGGCCTCGGCCACATCCATGTCCCCCTCATCCAACTGCAAGTGCTCGTGGGTGCCCCGGCGCATGCCCTCGATGTGGATATTCCAGATCTGGTCGCGCCAGCGTTGCAAGTGGGGAGCCATGGGCATTTCGCCCAGACAGTGGAGGTGGCCCAGGTCGATGGTGAGACCAAACGCCGGATGTTGCACCCGGGCAAAAAGTACGGCAAAGCGATCCATGGTGTCGATCAGCATGCCGGGTTCAGGCTCGAACGCCAGACGCTGGCTTCGATCACTGGCGTAGCCGGCCAATCGGCGACAGGCTTCCGCCAGTCGTTCGACCAGAACCTTCTCCGGCTCGAGCGTGTTGACGGGCGTGCCGGACCAGAAGCTGATGGCATCGGCCCCCAGATCGGCCCCGATGCGCACGGCATCTTCCAGAAAACGGAGTCGCACAGCGCGAGCTGCAGGATCTGGATCGAGCAGGGTGGGTTGGTGCTTGCGCCAGGGATCGAGGAGGAAGCGGGCACCCGTCTCGATGACGCAGCGGACTTTCAGGCGACTGAGCAACGCCGCCATCTCCGCAACCTGACGGGCGAGATCAGGAGCTGAGGGGTCCAGCGCGTGGTGATCGAGCGTGATGGCCACACTCTGGAAGCCCAAATCGGCCAGGATACGGACCGCATCACCCAGGCGATGATGGGGAAAGCCGTTGGTATTGTGGCCCGGCAGCATGGTATCAGCGCCCGGCCGGTATTTCGATTGGCGCCAGCATGTCCAGCACCGAGCGCGCCAGCCTTTTGGCAGGAAACTCCAAAGGAGGTCCCGCATCCGCCGGAAGGCTTGGCGGGCTGAACGCCAGGGCCTCACGCAGGGCCCGATAGCCCTCGGCGGGATCACCCCGTTCGAAAGACAGCAGTCCCAGCACGGTGAAACCGTTCATTTCCAGCCGCCAGCGGCGGAGCATGGTGGAGAGTTGACTGTCGATGTCATTGGGCGGCAGGCGGTTCCAGGCGGCGGCGACGCCATTACCCATGACGGCCAGGCGATCCAGGCTGTCGCGGGCGGTTGCCAACGCCATGGAGGGCGCCAGGGGCAGAGCGAGACGGGTTTGCCCCTGGGTGAGAGACACCGCCTCCTGGCAGGCCTCGGAATAGAGCCCCAGCGAGGCGGCAGCCTTCACACGGAACCAGTGGTACATGTCTGGCGGCAGGAAGCCCTCGTGCTCGGCGGGATTGATCCAGCGGTGGACCTCATCGGCACGGCCCATGCGCAAGAGCAGATCCACTTCCAGCGCCATGCCCTGCGCGCCGAATGCGGAAATGTCGGAAGCCAGGAGTTCATCCAGGGCGGTCTGGCCCAGCCCGCGGTCCAGCGCCATGCGGGCGCGGTCGAGAGCGGAGCGACCTTCACTGTCGCGGATCCAACCGGAAACCCGGGAAGCCACTTCCGACTCCAAACGATTGATCTCGTTTTTTTGGGCATTTTGGCGATCCCGAAATTCTGTCAACCCCATGCCAGGTGGCGGTCCGCGACGCTCGATCTCCTCCCAGCCTGCGCGAAGGTGCCGGGCTTCCAAATCACGCAATCCCATCTCCGCAAACAGAAAAGCCAGGTTCAGATGAGCCAGGTCCAAACGGGGATCGGCCTGGAGGGCGCGCTGGAAAGCGAAGGCTGCCTGGGCTTCGCGAAGCTGGCGCCATTCACCAAAGGCATTGGCCCCGGAACGCTCGGCCGGAGAATTCAGCAGGCGCAGGCAAGCCTCCCCCACCACCAACCAGGCGCGACCATCCGCAGGATCCAGGGCCACCGCCTCCCGGGCGCGGCGAAGCGCCAGGGTCAACAGCGCCCGCAGTTCTGATTCGCCGGGGAACGGCAGGGCGGAGGACCTCCATCCAGCCAGGGCCATGGCCACAGGCGACGGGCCCCCCAATTCATTTGACCTGGTGGAGATGGGGGCAGGAGCGGACGCCAACAACCCGGAAAGGGCACCGCCATAAGCGGCTACCCCGGGATCCTGAGCCAAAGCCAGCCAGTGCCCCGCCAGAATGGACCACGCATGGGGAACCGCCGAGCCAGCCAGTTGGCGACGGCGAATGTCCGCGAGAAAAAGCATCTCGCGCCCCTCTGCGGAAAGCCCGGCGGGGGCGGCATCCGGCCGCGGATGACTGAAGGCGCGCTGGATGGGAAACGGGCCGGGCCAGGGAGAAGGCGGAGCATCCTCCAGTAATGAGGTTCCAGCACCAAACGCGCGGGAGGTCCATTCCAACAGTTGCGGGTGTTTGGCGGCAGCGGTGGACCCCGCCACCACGATCGGGCCATCCACCAGCCAGATGGAAAATTTATCAGGGTTGTCCAGCAATCCCTGGAGGATCAACTGCAGACGGGCCGGATCCGGTTCGGTGATGACCAGATGACAGTTTTGTTCCCGGCACAGACGACTGAGGCCCTCGGCACCCGGACGAGTGGTCAGGAGCGCGGCCAAGTCATCCTGAAGGAGGTCCAGGTTGCGCTGCAAACCGGGCTGATGCCAGGAAAAGGCAGCCAGGCTGGACAGCCGGACATGCAGCCCACGGCTCTCCGGGGCCAATTGACCCTGGTCGCGCCAACGGGTCTCCATTTCGGCCGCCCGTGCCGCTGCTGGCGGCAATTGGAGTGTCAGGGACCTTCTTTCATAGGGAGCTCCCTGCAGCCAACCGGGCCATGCCAGCACCAGCAGAGCCAAACCCAGCAACGCCACCACCGGCGACAGCCACACCGGGGGCAGGATTTTTCGGACGCCATCCTCCTCCTTGACCCATGCCCCGATGCGCAGAGCCATGCAGGGGCCCGCGACCAGAGCCAGCCAAGGGATCCAGGCGGCATTCCAGGCACTCAAGACCGCCAACAACAGGGTGGGCAGGCGCCACCGCATTGGAACGGAGGTTCCCGGCAGGAGGGCGGCACCCAAACCAAGAGCGAGGAGCGGGTAGTACGCCAATGCTGCAGGGACCTGACGGGCTGCTTGCCAGGCGGCAGGCCGAAAGGGCGAGCGTGCGAAAGGTTCGACATTCGGGCCAGCCAGTCCCCACTCCTGGGGAATGACCCAGCCAAATCCGGCCCCCGGATTCAGTGCAGCCAGCAAACCGCCCGCCACCATCCAAACCAACAGCAATCCGGCTTGTACCCTCCTTTTGCCGGCGGGAACATCCAGCAGGCCGCCAGCCAATACCACAGTGCCCAGCAACCACCCTGTAAGCGAATGGTCCTGCGCGCGATCCCCCACCTGGCGTATGGCCACCAGCCACAGCAAACCGCAGGCGAGCGCGGCCCAACGAGCGACACCCCGGACATCGGGAATTGCCTCCGTGGCCAGCAGAATGCCCACCGCGAAGACCAAACTGAACGCAAGTGAACTGAGTCCGACGAACTGCCCCAAGGCGAGGACCGACAGCGCAAAGGCCAGCAAGATCCCCCAACCGGGTGCCCCCCGGGATGCCCGCCAGGCCAAAGCCCCCACCGAGGCAGCCACGAGCGAGGCTTTCAACGCCACCAATCCGGAAGGGCCGAGCACCTGATAGGAGAGGAACAAAAGCCCATCCATGAGCCAGGAATCGGCAAACGCCCCCTGGGTATAGAGGGATCGCCCGCTGACCAAATGGACCCACAATTCCGGGGAACGAGCCGGAAAGGCCGCCAACAGTGCGGCAAAAGCCACGGCAAAAACGAAAGCCCACATTTGTTTTGGAAAGCCGGCTGAAACCTTTTTTGCACCCGGTTGCGGGTGGTTGGGGCCGCTCATGCAATGCGCCTTGGAATGGAAAGGGAGACTGAGATAAGTCGTAGCGGTGGAACGACGGACCAGCCCAAATCCGCAACGATCCAAACGGAGCGAGGCGCTTCTGGGGGCCTGCAAAGAATTGTATTGGCTCCTGAGATTCAAAGAGACGGGTCCGTTTCGCCTCAAAGGACGAGAAGGGTT
>DKBS01000024.1:0-3196 GCA_002451275.1 Planctomycetaceae bacterium UBA6894
GCCATCGACCACGATGGGCTGGACATTGACCGGGGAGATGGCGGTCTTGGCCTGGTCCTTCCAGACGACCTCGACGGCGGGCTTGTCCTTGGCGAGCTTAAGCAGCAGGTTCTTGTTGCTGTAGCCGGCGATGAAGAGGTACTCGCCGATCACCACGGGGGACATGATGATGGAGCCGTTGGTGGCCTCGTAGGGGGTGGTCCAGTACTGTTTGCCGGTCTCGGGATCGAGTGAGACGACCGAGTCGGGGCTGGGGATGATCAACTGGCGCGCACCGCCGGCGTTGATAATGGTGGGTGGGCAGTAGCCCTGCTCCTTGGCGGTGCCGGCCTTCCAGATTTCCTTGCCGGTGTCCTTGTCGAGTGCGACGACATGGCTGCCCTCGCAACCGGCGAGGCAGATGAGGCGGTTGCCGTCGATGAGCGGGTGGCTGGCGTAGCCCCACAGCGCGGACTTCGTTTTATATTCCTCCTTCAGATCCTTTTGCCAGAGGATCTTGCCGTCTTCCACGGCGCAGCAGATCAGCTTGCCCTCGGCACCGAGGAAGTAGGCCTTGCCATCGGCCACGGTGGGTGTGACGCGTGGGCCGGCAGGGTAGGAGATGGCGTAGGTGACCGGGTATTCATGCTTCCACAGCAGCTTGCCGGTGGCCTCGTCGTAGCAGAGGATGCGCTCGTTGCCGGTGAACTTGCCACGGGAGAAGTTGTCGACCTTCACATCGTCCTTGCTGACGAGGTCGGTGGCGAAGACCTTGCCGCTCGCGACGGCGGGGCCTGCGTAGCCGCCGGCGATGGGGGCCTTCCAGACTGGCTTGAGTTCGCCGCCGGGGAGCTTGTCGAGGATGCCCTTCTCGCGCCAGGTGTTGTCGCGCTGGGGGCCCATCCACTGGGGCCATTCATCGGCGCGGACCTGGGTGGAGCCGAGGGCGAGGATGGCCAAGCCGTTCCATAGCGCGGTGCGGGATCGTTTACGCAGATGCATTGTCAATTCTCCTGGAAGGCGGCGGGGCAGTGAATCAGAACCTGGTTCCAGTCTACCCGGCCCGGACCCGCCGGGAAAAGAGTGGCGGCAGGCCATCCACGGATGGGGGCGATGGGGTATGTTGGGCAACATGGATATCCCGAACCCGGAAAAAGTGAATTCTGTCGCCCGCCCCATGGCGTGGTACCGGCTCTTGTACGTGCAGGTGCTGATTGCCGTGGCGGCGGGCATTTTGCTGGGGCATTTTTGGCCCGGGCTGGGTGAAAAGCTGAAGCCGCTGGGCGACGGGTTTGTGAAGTTGGTGAAGATGGTGATCGCCCCCATCGTGTTCTGCACGGTGGTACACGGGATCGCTTCGATGAACGACCTGAAGCGACTGGGGCGGGTGGGGCTCAGGACGCTGCTCTATTTCGAGGTGGTTTCCACCATCGCGCTGGCGGTGGGGCTGTTGGTGGTGAACCTGTTCCAGCCGGGGGTGGGATTTCAGGCACCCGAGGTGGCGCAGCATGTGAGCCAGGCGAAGGAACATGTGGAAAAGGCCGCCGGGGCGAAGGCTGGTTCGTTCCTTCTGGGGATTATTCCCGACAGCTTTGTGGGGGCGTTTGCGGGCGGCGAATTGCTGCAGGTGTTGCTGGTCTCGCTGGTGTCTGCGTTCGCCCTGGGGCGGATGGGTGAAAGGGGAATGCCAATCTTGCGCGGGATTGACCGGGCGCAGGAGTTTTTCTTCGTGGTGCTGGGGCTGGTGGTGAAGCTGGCACCTGTTGGGGCGTTTGGCGCGATGGCCTTCACGGTGGGCAAGTATGGCATTCAGGCCCTGGAAAACCTGCTGGGGCTGATGGTCTGTTTTTATCTGACCGCTGGCCTTTTTGTGGGGGGAGTTTTGGGGCTGATCGCCCGGCTGGCGGGTTTTTCGATGGTGAAATACCTGTACCACATCCGGGATGAGCTGATTTTGACGCTGGGTACCAGTTCCAGCGAGACCGCGCTGCCCGGGTTGATGGCGAAAAGCCGTGCCCTGGGCTGCCATCCCTCGACCGTGGGGTTGGTGGTGCCCACCGGCTACAGCTTCAACATGGACGGCACGAACATCTACCTGTGCATGGCGGCGATATTTTTGGCGCAGGCGACCAACACACCCATGACCTGGGGTCAGCAACTGGGGCTGCTGTTCGTGGCGATGCTGACCAGCAAGGGTGCCAGTGGCGTGACCGGATCGGGCTTTGTGACGCTGGCCGCGACCCTGCAGGCGGTGCCAGCGATCCCGCCGGAATCGGTGGCGTACCTGATTGGCATCGACCGTTTCATGAGCGAGTGCCGGGCGCTGACCAACATGATCGGCAACGGGGTAGCCACCGTGGTGGTGAGCCGGTGGGAGGGCGAGGTGTCGGCCGAGGAAGTGCGAAAGAGACTGGGGTGATGGCAAGGTCTGGAAATGGCCCAGGCCACCCTTTTGGGTGGCCTGGGGCGTAATTGGTGGCGCGTCGGGATGTCAGGCGCCGAACTTGCCGAGGCGGCCGGCGTGGGCCATGGCCAGCAGCATGAGGTGTTTGGCCTCGAACTGGCCGAGGCCCCCCTGCAGGCACGCGGATTCGCCGAAGGTGGTGACCGCGTCGGTGCGGCAATTGGGAGCCGACAGGAGGGTGGGCACCGGATGCCAAGAGTGGCTCTTCATCTTACTGGGGGTGCTGTGGTCGCCGGTAACGATGAGCACGGTGGGATTGAGGGCGCGGACCGCCGGGATGATGGCGTCGAACGCCTCGGTGGCTTTGACCTTGGCGTCGAAGTTGCCGTCCTCGCCGGTGGCGTCGGTGTACTTGTAGTGCAGGAAGAAGAAGTCGTAATCGTTCCAGGCGGCCTTGAGGGCATCGACCTGGGTCTCGAGGCTGGGGCCGGTCTCAAGGATGGTCATGCCCACCAACCGGGCCAGGCCGCGGTACATCGGGTATACCGCCAGGGCCGCGGAGCGCAGGCCGTAGACATCGTGCATGGAGGCAATGGCGGGGTGGCGGGCGAAGCCGCGCAGGGTGATGCCATTGGTAGGCGCGTGGGCGGCGAGTGCGCGGGTGGCCTTTTCAACAAACTGATTGATGATGGCGGCCGTGCGCTTGCTGGGCTCATCGCCTCCGGCGGCGGGCAGGGGCTTGGCGCCGACCATCTGCGGGTCGGTGTCGTTGACGCGGTCGCCCAGGTTGTCGCCGCGGACGACCAGCACGAA
>DKBS01000024.1:3486-6172 GCA_002451275.1 Planctomycetaceae bacterium UBA6894
TTGCAGACCTCGACGCAGGTCTCGGTGGAGGGGCGGCCGGCGCGGCGGTCGCTGATAGCGCCGGAGGCATCGAGGGTGCAGAAGTTGCCGCGGATGGCGACATCGCGCGGGCCGACCTGGAAGTTGATGCCCAGGGCCTCGAGGATGCCGCGGCCGATGCGGAACTCAAGGGGATCGTAGCCGAACAGGCCCAGGTGCCCCGGGCCGCTGCCGGGGGTGATGCCGGGCAGCACGGGCACCGACAGGCCGGTCACTCCCACCTTGGCGAGGGCGTCGAGGTTGGGGGTTTTGGCGGTTTCGAGCTCGGTTTTGCCACCCGGTTCCTGGGGCAGGCCGCCGAGGCCATCGGCCACCAGCAGGACAATCTTGCTGTGGTTGGGTTCGCGAAGCTCGCGCACCAGGTCGTGGATCTGGCTCAAAGTGGGCTCTCTTTCGGGGTTTGCCGGGCGATTGTGGCGAGTGGAACGCGGTGCATGCCCGGTGATATCGCCTGAATGACATGTTAGAAGGAACTGGGCGACCGGCCAAGTAACCGGGCCCGCGGGGGATAGCCCATGTTTTGCATCTTGGCTATTTTGTTGGGGATTCCTGCGGCTGGTCCCGAGGGGGCGGGCGCGCGGCAACCCAACATACTGTTGATCATGATTGATGACCAGAACGACTGGGTGGGGTGCCTGAAGGGGCATCCGCTGGCGAAAACCCCAAATATTGATGCGCTGGCCGCGCGGGGGATGCTGTTCACCAACGCGCACTGCCAGGCGCCGCTCTGCAATCCTTCGCGCACGAGCCTGCTGACGGGGTTGCGGCCATCCACCACCGGGATCCATGGGTTGTCGCCCTGGTATCGGGAATTGGAAGCTCTGAGGGACCGGGTGACCTTGCCGCAGACATTTGGCCGGGCGGGGTACCAGACTGCTGTGACGGGCAAGATCTGGCATGCGGTGCCGCCGAGGGACCGGGCCGGGCAGTTCCAGACCTGGGGGCACCCGGGTGGCGCCGGGGTGAAGCCCGCGGCCAAGCTGATTCCGCCCACGCCGGGTGGGAATCATCCGCTGATGGATTGGGGCGCTTTTCCGCACAAGGATGAGGAGAAAGGCGATTTTCAGGTGGCATCGTGGGCGGCCGGGCACCTGGAGAAACTGCCCAAGGACAAGCCGTTCTTTCTGGCGGCGGGTTTTTTCCTGCCACATGTGCCCTGTCATATCCCGCCAGAGTGGCTGGCTAAGGTGCCCGATGACGACAGCGTGCTGCCCCTGATCCGCGAGGACGACCGGGACGACACGCCGCGGTTCTCGTGGTACCTGCACTGGGATTTGCCGGAACCGCGGCTGAAGTGGGTGCGGGACAACCGGCAGTGGCGCAACCTGGTGCGCAGTTACCTGGCCTGCACGCTGTTTGTGGACGCGCAGGTGGGGAGGGTGGTGGAAGCGCTGCGTGCGAGCGGCCATGAAAAGGACACCTTGGTGATCCTTTGTTCGGACCACGGGTTCCATCTGGGGGAGAAGCTGATCACGGGGAAGAACACGCTGTGGGAACGCTCGACGCGAGTGCCGCTGGTGGTGGCCGGGCCCGGCGTGGCAAAGCCGGGTGTGTGTGCCCGGCCGGTGGAACTGCTGGACATCTATCCCACGCTGGTGGAAATGGCCGGCGTGCAGGGGCCCGGTGGGCTGGAAGGGCGATCGCTGGTGCCCTTGCTGAATGATCCAGAGGCGCAGGGCGACCGGATGGCCATCACCACGCACAACCGGGGCAACCACGCGGTGCGGGATGAGCGGTACCGCTACATCCGGTACGCGGACGGGAGCGAGGAACTGTATGACCTGGTGGCCGACCCCCGCGAGTGGACCAACCGGTCCGGCGATTCGGCGATGGCGGGGGTGAAGATGAGACTACGGGGGCATCTGCCCCGCGTGGATGTGGCAGCCGCCCCGGGCAGCCAGCACAGGGTTCTGGAGCACGATCCAGCCACCGGGAGAACGGTTTGGGAGGGGAAGGAGATTGGGGCGCAGGACCCGGTGCCCTAGGCAGTCAGCCTGGTCAGGGGATAAATTCAATTCGACTGATCCGGCAGAAAGGCTGCTTTTCGGAGGTTGGGCTACCCCTGCCCAACACCTTCACCGAAGTATCGGTCTCTGAAATCGGGATACGGAGGGTTTTGGAACCCGGTCCGGACAAATCAACCGACAAATCACCGCACACCAATTCAGGTGTGGTCGGATGCTTGCTTTGACCGCGGTGTGGAATGGGAAAAGCCTCGATTTCCAGAAAACCGCCTTGGGGTGCCTGAATATTCACCACCAGTTCGGGATTCATGACAGCGGCGCGGATTTGTCCGGGCTGGATGTTCCCCGGTTGAGCAACCCACTTGCCGTTTGCTAGCAAAATTTCTTCCCTGATTAGCCCCTCGATGGACTGGATTTCAGGATCCTGAACGAGTCGGAAAAGGACCCCCTCGAACAACGTGCGGCCACCTGGCCGAACAATGCTGGTGTTTCCCCAAACATGTAGCCTGGGTGGGGCGTTCAATTTGGATTGTTTGAGGGAAACAGATTTCAGGTAACCGCCTCCCGTACCGGCGTCATCGTAGGCGACGGGGAGTCCCGCAACAAAGTGGTTCAGCCACATGGAGTGAAAATAGGCAGACCAAAAAGTGGGGAAAGACGTAACCCTTCAGCCGATAGCCGTG
>DKBS01000078.1:0-2679 GCA_002451275.1 Planctomycetaceae bacterium UBA6894
TCGCAGGCGGCCTCGTACCAGCGGCGGATGGTGCGGTCGTCCACCTGGAAGAGCTCGGCGATCTGGGGAGTGGACCAATTGTGGTAGAAGGTGAGCGAGAACGCCTCGCGTTCGCGGACGGGCATTTTCTCCACCAGCTCGTGCATGTCTGACCAGCGGTCGAGGAAGGTGGGCTCGCTCGTCGTCTCGCCCACTTCAGGGCCCTCGTCGGCGCTGTCCTCCAGCGAGAAACGGTTCATCTCCTTGCTGTCGCTTTTCATCTTGCGACCGGCCTGGCGGGCCTGGTCGTGCAGTTGTCGGCGGACCTGGGTGAGCGCGAGGACCTCGAAATGGGCGGGGGTGATTTTGGGCATGGCGCGGAGTGCGCGCAGCAGGCGGATGGCGGCATCCTGGGAGATGTCGTCGACCTCGGCCCATTCGCGGACTTTGGGGAAACGACGCAGCATGCGGCCTGCCATCAGGCCGAGCGAAGGCATGACGGCAGCCATCAGGTCCTGCTCGTGATGCCGGGAGCCATTGCTGATCCCCTCGAGCCAGTTGTTTAGTTCCTTTTCATTGATGGACAAAAGACGCACTATCAGTCTCCGACATGCCGGCTTGTCAACCGTTGGCTCGAGGTGGAATTGTTTTTTTGCAGTTTTCGCTTATTTGGTTTTGGACCACGTGGCGTAGGCTTCGGTGATGGTTTTTTGGGCGGAATCCCACTCGCCGTCGAGAACGACCAGAGCATAGCGGAGGGTGAGTTTTTCGCCTTTGGGGATCTTGACCAAATCGGCCTTGCCTTTGCGGTCGGGGAAGCCTGACTTGTCGCGGCCGAAGGGGTTGGCGGCCATGAGGCCGTAGCCTCGGGCATGCCAGCAGGCGCGGTGGGGGTTGGAGGGGTGGTCGAGGATGGCGATGGCGACCGGTTTGCCCTCGACTTTGCCCGCGTAGGCGCACCAGTCGGCCTCGTGTCCCCAGACATTTTTCTCACCGGTCTGGCCCTTGGCGTTGATGAGCTTGCCACCCTGCTTCTCGGTGAGGGCATCGATGACGCGGATGCCCATGGAGCCCTCCTTGGTGTCCTCGAAGGTGACTGTGCCTTCGGTGGCTGACAACTCCGAGGTGAAGTCCATCTGCCAGGCGGTGGTTTTGAGGGGCTGGAAGGCGACCTTGCGGTTTTCACGCAGAAGGGTGCGTCCTGTGGCATCCTGCCAGGTGTAGCTGGCCTGGCTTACTTGGGGAAGCTTGTAGGAACTCTCAGCACCAAACTCAAGGTTTCCAATGAAGATGCGCAGTGCGACCGGTTGGTTTTCAATCACAATCCTGCCGTGGCCGGTTTCCTCGCTCCAGAAATCAGTTCCCGCCACACCTTTTCTGGGCTGCGACTGGATGCCCTCGACCACAACATCGCCATGGCAGAACCAGGCGGACTTTTGGTGCTTGTGATCCTTGGCGCCGGGGGCATCGGGGAGCATGGGCCAGGAGCGGGTGACCGG
The DNA here is from genome assembly GCA_002451275.1 of Planctomycetaceae bacterium UBA6894. Taxonomy (GTDB): domain Bacteria; phylum Planctomycetota; class Planctomycetia; order Gemmatales; family Gemmataceae; genus UBA6894. The sequence continues at coordinate 1,479 of DKBS01000078.1, forward strand.
GACGCCTGAGGGAGTGAGGACCGGCCAGACATATGGCTTGGCGACCTTGTCACCGCCGGTCACCAGGCGGGCCACCACCGGGCCGTCTTTGGAGAGTTGGAAATCCACGCCCTTGGCTCCGGGTGGTAACGGATATGCCTGCTGTGCGCAGGTAAGGCCTGTGAGCGGGAACAGCAGGGCGCAGGCGGCGGACAACATGGAAACCACTCCGGTGGGCAGGGCCCGCCCATCCGGGAAAGACCGGCGGGGGGAACATCCCGTACATGGTGCCAGAGCGGAACGCCGGGTCAACTGTCGATTGCGGTTTGGTTACCGGGATCGGGGGAAGGGGCGGGTGGTTGGTCGGGGTATTTCCGACGATGCCACCGGTTGATGAGGAGCATTGTGGCTGCGGCCAGGAGGAGAGTGTAAAGGAGCAGGATGAGGAGGAACATCACAATTCCCAGCGCATCGGTTTGCCAGGATTTCGGAATCAGGGCGCCCACGCTGTGGAACCATGGCGCATAGGCCAACGCAAACAGCCTATCCCATGACCCCGGGTTCTTGCCGAACGCAAGTTGCACTAAAAACAGGGCTGCGAACCACAGCAGCGTGACGATCAGCCACAGGTCGAGCCGTTGGATTGGGCGGGGCATCGCTCTGAACCGTTAGGAGGACCGGATGCAAGGCGCAGGACCGGCAAGGATCAGCGTTTGCCCTCGAGCCCCAGCATCGCCTTGCCCATGGCCTCGCCGATGAGGTAGTAGGTCTCGGCGTTGGTGTTCCAGTGATAGCCTTGGCCGGTGGGGGAGAGTTCCTTGTCGCGCCAGAAGTCGCGGGTGGGGACGAAGGCGACGGTGCCTTTGAATTCGGGGTAGGTGGCGACGGCGGCCTGGGCCTTCATCAGCGACAGGGCGCGGGGGTGGGTTTCCTTCGGGCCGGTCATGCCGGTCTCGGCGATGACGAAGGGGAGATCTTTCACGCCGAGATCCTTGCGAACATCGCGGATGAGGCAGGCGAGGTTTTTCTCGTATTCGTCGTTGAAGGCCTGGTTGACGCGGTCGTTCCAGCCCTGGTGCCAGCCGAAGCCGGCGAGGGTGTGGGGACGGCCGGCGAGTTCCGGGAATTCACGGCCGATGTCTTTGAGCACCTGACGGGTGCGATCGATGACCTCGCGGTAGAAGGGACCGGTCTCGCCGCCGGCGGAGGGCGGGCGGAAATC
>DKBS01000078.1:3024-5313 GCA_002451275.1 Planctomycetaceae bacterium UBA6894
AGCCGGGGGTGAGGCGGCCCTTGCGGTCGAGGTAGTGGATCCAGACATCATCGCGGACTTTCCAGGCGGTTTGGTCATTGTCCGACTTGGCCAGCAGGTGGGCGAAGCGTCGTGTGGTGGCGGGGTCCTTCGCCAGGTATTCGAGACTGCCCTTGCCCTCGTTACGCTTGGGATCTGCCTGGACGAAGCCGGTGCCCTGCATGTTGGACTGACCGGCGAGGATGTAGACGCGGACCGGGCCCGCGGGGGTGTCCGGTGCGGCGGATCGGGCGGTGGCGGCGAGCAGCAGCGGGAGCAGGCAAACAGGCATGGCGCTTCTCCGGGGGTGGCCTCCATCGTCGCAGGGCGGGGGTTGCAGGCAAAGACCTTGCCGTGAAATGGCAGGATTATTTAGTCATTCGAGCCTGGCGGCTGGTCAACAGCACCCCGAAAAAACGTGGAAGGGACTGGTCAATGATGGTATAAGGTACTGTCCGCAGTTCATGCCTTCAGTGTGTTCCACGTTTCAATCCATCAAGCTCGGCTCTTTTCCGGGGCCGGATAATTTCATGCACGGCCTGATTTTCCTACAGTTGCAGAAATTTGCCCAAAAGAACCTGGAACCGGGGACATGGGAAAAATTGCTTTTTGAGGCTGGACTGGCCGGAAAGACCTTCCTTCCGGTGAAAGCCTACCCGGATGGTCATGCGGTTGCCCTGGTGGATGCGGCCTCGCGGCTGCTGGGTCAGTCCCGGGGCGAGGTGCTGGAGGCCTTCGGGGCATTCCTGGCACCTGAACTCCTCAAGATGCACGGCAGGCTTTTGCATCCGGGTTGGAAGACCCTCGATGTGCTGGAGCACACCGAGAACCTGATCCATGCGGCGGTGCGTGTGGGGAATCCAGGTGCCCAGCCGCCTGTCCTTGAGTGCGTGCGCACGGGACCCGACGAGGTGCAGTTGATCTATTCCTCGGAACGGCAGATGTGCAGCCTTGCCAAGGGGATCGTGCGGGGTTTGGCCGGGCATTTCGGGGAAAAAATAGAAATCTCCGACCAGGCCTGCATGCAGCGGGGCGATCCCTACTGCTCGCTGGGTTTCACGAGGACTGCGGGACCAGCCGATCCGGGGCCGAAGGAAAACTGCACGGAGGGCCAGGAACCGCTGTCGTTTTCCACCTCCGACTCCCACGATGACGGTGAGGCCACGGTCGTGCTGGGCAACGGGGGCAACCTGTTTTCCGGGAGTAGGGAAAAGGCGATGCTCTCCGCCCGGTTGGCGGAGACAGGGGGTTTTTTCGGAAGCCGCCAGCAGTATCGCCTGGTGCGGAAGGTTGGCGAGGGCGGCATGGGAATCGTCTTCCAGGCGGAGGACACCCTGCTGAACCGGACGGTGGCGTTGAAGCTGATGCAACCGGAACTCGCTTTCCGTGACGGGATGCGGCAACGGTTCATCCGCGAGGCGCGGGCGCTTGCCTCGTTGCGCAGCGACCATGTGGTGAGCGTGTACGAGGCGGGAGAGGGGCTGGGCATCCCGTACCTTGCGATGGAATTCCTGGAGGGGGAGACACTGGACCGTCTCGTCAATCGGGCCGGGACTCCGCCCCTAGCCGAGGTGCTGAGGATCGGTCGGGAGGCATGCACCGGCCTTGGGGCGGCCCATGCGCGCGGTTTGATCCACCGGGACATCAAGCCGGGCAACCTGTGGCTGGAGGCCCCGGGGGGCCGGGTGAAGCTGCTGGATTTCGGACTGGCCCGGGTTGTCGGCGAGAACTCCGCGCTGAGCAGGACCGGGGCGATTCTCGGCACGCAGGGTTTCGTCTCGCCGGAGCAGGCACGTGGCGAGGAGGTGGACCAACGATCCGACCTGTTCAGCCTCGGGTGCGTACTCTACTGGCTGTTAACCGGCTTCCACCCCTTCCGCGGCAAGGACCTGCTGAGCAGCCTCACCGCGCTGGCGACCGTGGTTCCTGACCCTGTTGCCACCTTCCGGCCCGGTTTTCCCCACGAGGTCTCGGAACTGGTGATGGGACTGCTGGAGAAGGACCGCGCCCTGCGCCCGCAAACGGCCCTGGATGTCTGCGGGAGGCTGGCGGATCTGGCTGGGCAGCTCCAACAGGGCCGGCTGACCGGTCCCGCGACCTGAGCCGCGCAGATCGTCCGGGTCTTCAGCGGTCGTCGCTCCAGGTCTTGACTGATCCCTCGATGCGGACCGGGGGCCCGGTTTCGCCGCCGTCGCGCAGGACCAGGTAGCTATCCGCCCTGGCGACACTCTCGATGCGCAGCGTGGCACGGCCGTCCGCCCTCACGGCCGT
>DKBS01000078.1:5581-16362 GCA_002451275.1 Planctomycetaceae bacterium UBA6894
CCTCACGGCCGTCCGCCCTCACGGCTGTCCGCCCTCACGGCCGGGGAAGGTGGCGAGCGCCGCCCGGACGGGCCGACGGCAATCACAGAATAGTTTCTCGGTCCGGAATGATCGCTTTGTGCCACGACAGGGGCTGCCGGCCGTCCGAGGGGATTTTCACGCACCGAACCGCCCCAGAGCTCGAGGATCTGGCCGGGTGCGGGCAGGCCCCCTCCCCCGTAGCCTCCACCACCCAGTGACATCATTCCCTGGCCGATCAGGGCGTCGGTGAGGGGCTCCGGGTGGTTGGGCCGGAAGGTCTGGAGGCGGATGCGGCCGGGATGGGTGGAGCCGTTCCAGGCCGCCGTGGGCACCTCGGAGGGCTCGACCCCCTTGCCCTGGACGATGGCCATCTGGCGTCAGGCGCCATCGAGCCAGACATTCCACGAGATGTGGCCTGGTGCGCGGCGCAGGGTGCCATCGCGCTCGAGGGCGTGGAAGCGGTCATCGAAGGGGTCATCGACCTCGCCCTTGATGAGGCGGCCGCGTACCCACAGGCCGCCGGGGCCATCGTGCAGGGCCCGGGCTTAGATGCCGCGGGGCATCTGCTGTTGCTCCATGCCGGCCTCCCAAGGTTTGCCGGTGTCGGAAACAATGAGTTCACGCCGCACGATGAGGCGGTCGACCTCCAGTTCCCACTCCCGCCAGGCCAGTAACGCCGGTGGTGGTAGCACCATCCGGGTGCCGATGTGGAAGCATCACTGTCATAAGGCGATTGGCTATGGCGTTGCGTTTTCCTGGGAGAGTTTTATATAGGTTGGCGCCCAGGTTGGGCGACGGCCAAGACAGTGGGGGATTTAGGTGAAGCGGTACTAAGTCGAGTGGTCAATCGGCCGGCCGAACAAAGGACAGTGCGGCCAGTTCGGATTCGGATAAAACCCCTCCGTGGATTTGCACCTCGCGCATGCGTGCGTTGAGCGGGCCGTTCTCGCCGGTTCCCAGGCGGAGCGGGGTGACGGGATCGAGATTCCAGCTGGCGATGGAGGGATCCCTGGTCTGGGCGACGAACTTGCCATCCAGGCAGAGGCGAAGGGAATCGCGTGTCCGGATGGCGGCGATATGGTGCCAGCCGGATGGGAAGGGGTGATCCCATGTGACCTGGCGGCCGGCGGACCAGGACCAGACTTTGCCCGAGGGGAGCGTGGAGCAATAGACGGCACCCGCATGCTCGGCCATGGTCCAGGCGCGGCGGTATTTGACAGCGGGCGTATGGTCGAGCCGGGCTAGCTTTTTCCAGGTGGTGCCGCCCTCGTGCGAATAGACCTCGGCCAGGGGCAGCGTGCCGGCGATGAGGCGGCCGTTGTGGACCAGCATGCCCATGACTTCCAATTCATCGCCGAGGCGGCCGAGGTCGGTCCAGGTCGGTTGCTTGGGGTTTTCGCCGTCCATGCGGTAAACGCGGCCGCTGGGCCAGGTGCCGACATGGAGCCGGCCTTGGTGGTTGGCGAAGGAGTAGGTCTGGGTGTTGTCACCGAGGCGGCCGAGGTCGGTCCAGGTGGTGCCGTCCCACCGGTAGACATGGCCGCCATCGTAGCTGCCGGCGAGGAGTTGGCCCCCGTGGACCGCGAGGGCCACGGGGCGTTTGGGTTCGGGTTTGCCGGCGCTGTCCATTCCGGTGGGGACGGGCAGGGCTGTCCATTTTCCAGTGGTTTCCAGCCGGAAAAAACCGGCGGGGCGGTAGAGGGATGAGGCGTGCAGTCGGCCCTGGAAGGTCACCAGGCCGCCGACGGCCTCGGTGTCGGGCAGTTTGCCGCAGTCGGTCCAGGTGGTGCCGCCCTCGTACCGGAAGATCCGGCCGCCGAGGGTCTGGTTGGGGGATTCGGGCAGGCTGGAACCGGCGAGGCGGTAGCGGCCGGTGCCGGCATAGAGTTTGCCTTGGAACTCCGCCAGCGCGGTGACAGCGTTGGAACCATCGGGCGCGCCACAATCGGCCCAGTTGCCGTCACCCCGGTAGCGGTAGACGCGGCCGGACTGGCCGGGCCCGGGTTCACAGGTGCCGGCATAGAGATGGCCTGCATGGGTGGCGAGGGCGAAGGCGAGCAGCGCCTTGCCGGGCTGGCCGCAGTCACGCCAGGGGGAGGCGTGGTTGTCATCGATGCCGAACTGCAGGTGGCGGCAGTTGGGCTGGCTGGAGGTGACGCCTGTGCTGGATTTCAGCGTGAGGTGGAAGCCGCGCCGGGTGGCGGGGTCGTACCGGGAGAGGAGGTCGCCGGTGGGCAGGTCGCCCGTGTCATCCGCCTTTAGCCACAGCGTGAGGGTGAAATCTCTGGAGCCCAGCGCGGGGGTTTGTGAGGCCGGAATGTCGAGGGGTTTGGTGATCAGTGGCCAGCGGGCGGCAGGCGGGGTTTCGGGCGGGGGTGGGAAGGCCGAGGCGGGCGAGAACGCCCAGGCCAGCGAGAGGAGGGCGGGGGCCAGGTAGCGGGCACAGGAATTTTTGCGGAGGGTTGGCATGGGTGGGGTCACTCGGCGGGCCAGGAGGGAGATTGCCAGGGTAAGCGGCCGAGGGCATTGGCCGCTATTTTCTGGAAACGGCCGCCATGACCGTGCGGGTCAGTTTCGGGTCGAGCCTGCGGAGGTGTTCCAATTCGAGGGCGCTGTTGATGACAGCGATTTCCTGGGCATCGCGAAGAACGGATTCAGTAATCATGTCGTTGCCATGGAGCCAGGCGGCTACCTCGCACCAGGACCAAAGTGGGGCACCTTCCGAAATATCACAAACCGGGGGCGGGAAGCCGCCTGGGCCCCTTTCCCCGTGGATGTACTGGTGAACCAGTTGCCGGGACCGGCCGATCCTTCTGGCTATCTCGGATTGGGAAACCAGGTTGGAGGAATCGACCCGCAGGATTTCAACCGTAGGCCCGAGTTTCCGCACGTCGGCAATAGCACGGAGGATGGCTTCGATGAGAGACGGGGCTTCCCTGCAAAAGGAAACAAAGCACCTGCCCGACTGGAAGCAAACGGTGGCGTCGTTACACCCTGCCTCAAAAAGCGCGTCAGCGACCGTGTCATCCAAAACCGGAATCCCGGACAGGACTACCGTGAATTCATGATTGCTGTCCACGGTCATAGTCGAAAATCCTTGGCATAGGGTCATGAAATCACTCGGCGGGGCCGCCGCCCCAGAGGGGTGGGGTGTTGTCCTTGTTCCAGGTGTCCCAGGCCGCCTGGAGTTCCCGGACCTTGTCCGGGTGTTTATCGGAGAGGTCGGTGGTCTCGCCGATGTCGTCTTTCAGGTTGTAGAGGCGGGGCTTGGAGACACCTTTGCCGCCCTCTGTGGCCAGATCGTAGCGGACGAGTTTCCAGTCTCCCTGGCGGATGGCCATTTGTTTGCCCAGGCGCCAATGGAGTGCCTGGTGCGGTGCGGTTGTTTCCTTACCCTGGAGGTGGGGCAGCAGGTTCACGCCCTCGACCTTCCAATCGGGTTGGGGAGCGACGGCGGCGGCAGCCAGCGCGGTGGGCAGGATGTCGAGCTGGATGACGGGCTGGTCGTAGACGGCGCCTGCCGGGATGATGCCGGGCCAGGAGGCGAGGAAGGGGACGCGGACGCCGCCCTCGAGCGTGGAGCGTTTGGAGCCGCGCAGGGGTTTGTTGACCGAGCCGTTGAGGGTGGTGCCGGGCATGGTGGGCCCGCCGTTGTCGCTGAAGAAGAAGATGAGGGTGTTCTTGTCGAGGCCGGCATCGCGGAGCTTGGCGGTGACGGTGCCGATGGCATCGTCCATGGCGCTCATCATGGCGGCGTAGCTGCGGCGTCTGGGATCGGTGATGGCGGCGAATTTTTTCAGGCGTGGCTCATCGGCCTGCAGGGGGGTGTGGACGGCGTTGAAGGCGAGGTAGAGGAAGAACGGGTTGGCCTTGTTGCGCTCGATGAAGCCGACCGATTCGCGGGCGAGGGTGTCGGTGAGGTAGGGGGTGTCCTGCTGGCCGGCGGGCTGGGTGCCGCGGAGGATGCCGTTGGGCCGGAAATAATCGTGCGCGCCGCCGAGGAAACCGAAGAACTCATCGAAGCCGCGCTGCCCGGGATGGTGGTCTGGTGAGGAGCCCAGGTGCCACTTGCCGACCAGGGCGGTGCGGTATCCGGCCGCCTTGAGGCGATCGGCCAGGGTTTTCTGGGTGAGGGGCAGTCCCTGCTTGGGGCCGTTGCCCGGATTGAACTCGTGGCCGAAGCGGGTCTGGTACCTGCCGGTGAGCATGCCGGCGCGGGTGGGGGAGCAGTAGGGGCCGCTGACATAGCCGCTGGTGCAGCGGGTGCCTGATTTGGCCAAGGCATCGAGGTGCGGGGTGGGGATGTCAGTGCAGCCGTGGAAGCCGACATCGGCATAGCCCATGTCATCGCCGACGATGACCAGGATGTTGGGGCGGCGGGTCTCCTGCGCACCCACGGGGGCGCAGGCCAGCAGCAGTGCCAGAAGGAGGAGGGGGTTGCGGTGCATGGCGGGGCTCCGGTCAGCGGATCGTGTCTCCGGAGCCTAACACGGAACAGGCCGGAAATTAATCCCCCTGGTTCAGGCGGACTTGCCTGATGTGGATTTTGGATGGTTTTTCCGGTGAAGACGGGGCGGGTTTAGGTTGGGCCATCGGGGTTTCCCAGAGAGCGATGCCGATTTCATCGAACGCCGGCAGCGCCCCGGGATTTGGCAGCAGTAGATCGGTTTGGATAAGGGGTTTATCGGCGGTTTTGTCGCCCGGGTCGGTTAGGGAGACCCGCAAGGTGGGGAGGCCGGGCTGTTTGCCGGGAACGAGTTCCCAGGAGAAGGCGTAGGGCTTGCCGGTGAGCAGGCCACCGGGGACCTGGACGGGCACCTGGTTGGAAGTGCCGTTTTGGTTGAGCACCACGGTGGCTTTGTCCGGGCTGGTGAGGCGCAGGGTGAGGGAGTCGCGGCCGGCGGGCTGGTCGGCAGTGAACAGGCCGAGCAGGAGCGGGTTATCGGGGTTGGAGCCGAATTGGTCCACCTGGAAGTGGATGGAGGCGTTCCACCGGTTTGGGGCGGCGGGGGCCAGCACGGGGCGGACGAAGCGGCGGCGCTGGGTGGTGGCCGGCTGGCTTTGCACCGCGAGGGCTTGACCGGGCTGATCCCACCGGTAGGGCAGGTTTTCGAGACTCATCAGCGGGACCTGGTGCGCGGGCTTTTTGGTTCCGGCGATGGCGAGCATGTCGAAATCGAAGTGCCAGCCGTTTTGCAGCGGGTCGGTGCGAAAATCTTCCGCCAGGGAAGGGGCCTGTTCCCGGCCGGTGTTGAAGGTGCGGTTGCGCAGCGCCGAGAGGAACGGGTTGACCGGGGCTTTCGGGTCTACGCCGTAGCGGGTGTGCTCGGACCAGACCCAGACATATTCATCGCTGTGGGCTAGGGCCAGAGGCAGGTTGGACCAGAAGGATTCGGGACCGCCGCTGGGCCAGCCGGGCCAGAGGGACCAGGGATCGTCCTCGACCCAGGCGGCCATGCCGGTGCGGAGGAAGGAGTCGTACTTCGCGGGGTTGGAGCTGAAGGCACGCCAGTTGCGGATTTTGGCGCGGGTTTCGACGAACCTGTCGCGGCCGCCGGGGAAGCCCTCGCGGGTGTGCTTGGTGCCGGGGCCCTGGCCGAAGTAGAAGGTGTTCTCGTAACCGTGAATGAGCTGGCCGGGTTTCTGGATGCCCTCGAGGATGCCGTTGAGGAAACCGTTGGCACCTTGGATGGGTTCATATTCGTTGGCATCGGGGGACCAGGCGAAGGTGATGATGATTTTGACGCCGGGTAGTTCCTCCTGGACGGCGCGGATCCACTGGGCGCCGCGCTTGCGCAGCACCTCGGGGGTGTCCTTGCCGAGGGGGAACTTCCGGTTGGCGGGGCGCGCGGGGTCGAACTCGGGTACGCCGGATGCGGTCCGCCAGCGGTAGTTGCCGTACTGCTCGGTGTCGAGCCAGAAGCCCTTCAGACCGGCCAAGCGGCAGAGGCGCGCGGCCTGGCGGGCATTGTGCTCGAGGATGGCCCAGTCGGCGTCGCTGGTGAAATCGGGCATGAAGCGGCCGCGGGTGGCATCGATCATGGAGTAGTTGAGGAAGTTGTCGGTGAGGCCGCGCCACTGGACGGAGTTAAGGTCGGCGGCGACGGCATCGATGGCGGCGGGTGGGATACGGGTGGCGTTCCAGACCACGCCGTGCAGGAAACGGTCTTCGGCGGGCAGGCCCATTTGCCCGGACCATTTGGCATCGATCAGCGCGGGGATGATGAGGCCATCGTAGGGGAAGGTGGCGGTGAATTCGGGGTGCCGGGCGAGGTAGCGGGAGTCGACAGCCTGATCGCCGCCGACGGTGGTGAATTGGCCGCCGCAGACCATCTTCTTGCCGCGCAATTCGGCCGCGGTGGCCCAGGCCTCGGGGGGCGGTTTCACGCCGGTCTCGACATGGATCCACGCCAGCTCCAGCGGCTTTTCCCCGGAGGGTGGATCGAATCGCAGGCGGGACCCATCGGGCAGCGGCGGCAGGCGCAGGGTGTATTCGTGCCATTGGCCATCGGGGATGACCTCGAACAGCCGGGAGTTGGCTTCGGAGATTGGTTTGCCGAAGTAGAACTGGGCCACCGGGTCGCCAGTGGAACGGAGGCGGATGGTGACGGTGACGGGTTGGCCGGGCGGATAGTTGGCAGGTGGGCCGACGAGGAATGGATCGGGGCCGATGGTCTGGAGGCGCAGGCCATCGGGGGAGGAGCCCCCCTGGGACAACGATGGGTTGGGAGTCCATGGGCCGAGGCCTTTGGAGAAATCATGGTGGGCGACGGTGTCGGCCCGGGTGGCCACCCAGGGTGTTGTCAGGAGAAATGCGCACAGGAACAGGGTTTGCGGAAGAAGGTGGTGATGGCGCATGCTTTTCAAAAACCAGGGGGATAAACAGGGGCTGGAGGTATCCATTGGAACATATTGCGGGTGGGCCGTGGTGTGGGAGGGCTGGGATAAGCTTTGCCTGTCGCTGGTTCTGGATGGAGCAGTCTGGTACGGTGCATCCGGTTTTGGTGGGGTAACAAGCCATGGCCGAACTGTTTGCGTGTCCCTGCTGCGGGTACCTGGGTTTGCCGTACCCGGCTTATGAAAAACTGCCGTCTCCTCCCTTTGATGACCTGGGATTGCCGCCCTACGTCGACCGGTTTGGCAGTGCCTCGTTCCAGTGCTGTGACTGCTGCGGCTACGAGTTTGGATTTGACTGCGATGCGGGAGCCTGTGGCCGGGCCCGGTCGTTTCGTGAGTATCTGGAGGGCTGGATGCGGGATGGGGCCTGCTGGTTTAACAGCAGTAGACCAGCGCCAACAGGATGGGACCTGGCATCGCAATTGGCGGCTGCGGGAATGGCGATGCCGTCCATAGACGGCAATAATAATCCCGGAAGGTAGTTCTTAGCGGCCACTTGGATGGGAAGTCAGGCGCACGGGTTGAATAGATCAAACCAGGCCCCCTGTTTGCTGGGATGGAGTGGGGCGTTTACTGTTTTCAACCGTGTTGAGCGGAAAACGGCATTTCCGTTACCCGCTTGGTGCGCCTTTTACGCCACAGGGCACCGCCACCCAGCAGGGAGGCAAGACCACCCAGAAGCAGGGTGCCGGGTTCGGGGACCGAGGCGGTGACTTGCATGCCGAGGGCGGGAATGGTCAGGTTACTCCAGCTACTATTGTAATCGTTGTATCTGGCGGCGGTGGTGGGATTCGACACGAAGGCGCTTGACCCGCTTCCTCCCAAACCCCAGTACATATTGTTGCCAATGACACCCGTATTGCCTTCCACCACCACCCAGTACGAGGTGTTCGTCGAAAGGCTGATGTTTAGCCCGCTAAATGTTGCCGGAGTCAAAGTGCCAGGCGGTGAAGAGGAGATTGTTGAGATGTCCCGAGTGCCGACGGTGACAATTTTTGTACCAACCGAATTGGAATTATCGGAATAAATGTCCACCGTGAAGGTGCCGGGGTTGTAGGGCGATGTCCAGAGGTTCACCTTGATTTGGGTGAGAACATTGCCGCCAACTTGCGTGACAATCCGTTGGGCCATTTTGGCGCTAGTATCACGAAATTGCCAAGCGTTGTAGGTATAACCAGACCCGGTGAAGCTGGTGTTGTTGTTTTGCAGGTAGTCGTAGAGAAGGACATCCGCCCGGGAAACGGGTGAAGAGATCGCCAGACTCAGGCTAGTGACCCACCAGTAGAGAAGGCGCACGGAGCATCCCCTGAAGGTCTTGAAACCGGTTCTGGGTCGGCCACCGAGGGCGTGGTGGATTCAATCCGGAACTTGGCTTGGAATCATTATTAACTCTAACAAAAAACCTTTCATTTGTATTTGGAAAGGACTTTCTATTCATTTGTTGGGGTAAACCCTAGTGAAGGGGCTGGCGATTGTGCGGCTTTTGCCCGGAATAGGGTGTCAGGCGGAAGGTGGTTTGGGTTGGAGTTACAGGTTTTTGCGGCCGTTGAGCAGCCAGCCGAGGGGTTTGTCGCGCACCAGGAGCTGGTAGCTGAGCAGCAGCAGGATGCTGGAGACGCTGAGCATGAACAGGAATTTAACCCAGGCCGGCCAGGGCCAATCGCAGACGAGCGCCTGCAGGGCGATGACCAGCGGCAGGTGCGCCAGGTAGAGCCAGTAGGAGGAATCGGAGACATAGCGGATGGCGGGGCTTTGGCGGTTGATGACCGCGTGGAACAAGCCCATCATGCCCAGCGCCATCAGCCAGGTGTAGGCGACCTGGAGGGGGGTGTTGAGCAGGCGATTGTCGAGGGTGTTGAGCGCCGCCGGGAAAAGCACCACCAAGGCAATGGGGAGCCAGAAATTCCACCGGGTGCCCAGGCGGGCATAGGTGTCATGGTTGCGATAATAGATGGTGCCAAAGAAGAAAAAGACCGCATAGTAGGCGAGCACATGCGGCTTGGGCAGGATGCCCATGGAGGTGTCGGGCCCGATAATGCCCGGAGGGGCGCCGGGGAAAACGGGGACCGCCATGCAGAATTGCGGCAGCAGGGTGAGGGTGATGGCAACCACCAGCGAGGGAATGAGGCGAGGCCGCCAGCCTGACAGACCCGGTGTGAATCTGCCGGCGAGGGCGGCGACCAAGGCGAACAGGGCCACGAGCCACATCAGGATCCATAGGAACCACAGGTAGTTGAAGGTGGCATCCTCGAAGAGTTGCCAGGTCCAGCCGTTCACTGTCACCCGGTAACGGTCCGAGGCGAGGGACCGGGTGTAGGTGGTCAGCCAGACTGGCAGTGGTGCCGGTTTGGCGGCCGGGGGAGGGGTGGCCTGGGCCGGCTGTGATTCCTTGGATTTGGCGCCGAACAGACCTGCGAGGCCGGCTGTGGCCATCCTGCCACCGAGGTAGGCGCGGACCTCGTTGCGGCCCTTGTCGATGGCGGCCATTGCCGCATCATCGGGCTCGGAGCCCTTGACTGCGCGGAGTATGCCTTTGGTGAGGGCGGGGTCGGCGAAGGTGGACATCATGGGCGTGATGCCGTTGGCGTTGGCGGCGAGGGGATCGCCACCCTTGGCCGCCAGAAGCTTGAGTAGGTCGGGCCGACCGAGGAAGGCGGCGGTTCCTAGTGCCGTGGAGCCGTCGCCGGTGGTACCCATCGGGTTGGCACCGCGGTCCAGAAGCAGCCGGGTGGCGGGCTCATCGCCCCACAGAACGGCCCAGCCCAGGGGGCGGACCTTCAGTCTGGAATCGGGTTGCTCAATATCTGCGCCTGTATCGAGCAGTTGCTCCATGCGGGCGGTGTCGCCCCGGACGATGGCGGCTTGGAGTGGCTCGCCGGGGTGGCTGGCGTTCCAGGCGGAGGCCCAGCCGATGACGCTGTTGGTGAGCGGAACCAGCGTGGCCAGGCCGAGGAGGCAGGGGATGAGGATGCGGAGGCTGCGGTTTTGCAGCATGGGGACAAGGCCGCGCCGGGCCAGCAGCAGCGCGGTGAAATAACCGCTGACGATGAAGAAGAGCTGCATGCGGAAGCCATGGATGGCGGAGTAGAGCCAGTAGAAGACCCCGCTGGGCCGGCTGTCCATGACCATCCAAGGGGTGCCGCCCAGAGACAGCGAGATGTGCAGCGCGATGCCCAGCAGCATGGCAAAGGCGCGGAGGGCATCGAGATCGTGCCGGCGTTCGGAGACCAGGGCGGGGAGTTCGACGGTGCGGGTCATGGGGGCGTTCGGGCATGGCGATTCTGGAAATGATGGAGATACAGACTACACCCAAATACCACGGGAAAGAAAGGCGAGTTTCAAGTGTTTCCATGGAGGGACATTTTGAATGTCCTGGCGATTTCCGGCAGGTTACATCGCACCTGTGACTCTTTAGGAGCCAGGTCGGACCCGATAGGTGGTGAGGCTGAGATAGACCTGTTGAATTCGGTGCCGTGGTTCATCCTGGTCTGGGGTTCCTTTAGGAGCGCGTTACGAAGGCTTTCTTCTCCTCCTCGGTCAGTTCATCGGGTGTTTTTATTGTGTGTTTTCTCCTGGGGTGTCATGAAGCCACCAACACAAGCTGGAGCCGCATGTTGGGCGAAACCTGTGAAAAGCATGAGGGAGTGTGTCAGGTTGAGGGGTGGCATGGCTAGGAGGCGGATTATTGTTCCACGATTTCTGTAAGTTTGGAGGCGGGCTGACTGGACTGGAAACAGGGAGCGTCAGCTTTTGCGCGGGCCGTTGAGGAGCCAGCCGACTGGGGTGTGGCGCACGAGGATTTGGTAGCTGGCCAGCAGCAGGGCGTGGACCGCGACTGCCACCAGGGAAAACTTGAGGGCGGC
>DKBS01000197.1:0-1318 GCA_002451275.1 Planctomycetaceae bacterium UBA6894
ACCAGCAACCTGGGTACCACCGACCCACTTCCCGGGGCAGTTCGCAATGTGGAACTGAAACAGGTGGACCAGGACACGGCGATTGTCTCGTGGTTGGAACCGAAGCTGTCCGGCAGCGGGTCCACCCCTTCCCTGCTGCGAAGCACCTCCGCCCCTTCTTCGAAAAACAAGGGAGCGACCAGCTACACCGTGACGGTGGACAACGGAACCAGTTCCACCACCTACCCGGCGACCTCCACCACCTGGATGTCGATCCAGGGACTACGCTCCGACGGTTCTTCCACCGTGACAGTGACCGCACACAATGTCTCAGGCAAAGGACCGGCCACCGAGGCGGTGACGGTGGATGTGCCGTCAAGCAGCGCCAGTGTGTGGGACCTGAAGAAATCGTACCTGCCCCAGGAGGATATAGAGCCGAGCGGCCGACTGGTCATTCCCGCGGGAAGCCCCTGGGGCAACCGGGTCGGCTTTCCGGCCATCCCCTACGAGGCCATCATGGCCTCCGCCCCGAATTACAACCCGACCGTTCCGAGCCTGGAACTACCCATTGATGTCTCCCAGGGTCCCGGGACCGAGGGGATTTCGGTCTCGATGTGGGTGCAGGCCACAACCCCCGGCATGCTTCTGGCGGCCAACGCAGCCGGCGGCGGCTCCACCATTCCCTACCTGTGGATCGATGCCAACGGGAAAGTGAACGGGGGCCTCTACGGCCCCGGGCCGATCACCCCCGCAACCAACGGCAGCTTCACCCTTTTGACCTCCACCAACGCCGACGGCGCCAACCAGATCGGGTCGCCCCTGGCCATCACCAGCCAAACCAGCGTGGTGGACAACAACTGGCACCACATCGCGTTTGTCGCCAACGCCTCCAGCCAAAGCCTGTACGTGGATGGCGTTCTCCAGGGGGCCAGCAGCGCCAATTACGTGGAGTCTTTCACCAACCAATCCACGACAACCAGTCCGCAGAGTTACGGCAGCAACCAGATCATCCTCACCCTGGCCGAGCCACCGCAGGCTGGCAAACCCTTCAACGCGATGGTCTACCAGGGCAACCCCTCCTCGGGCAGCCAAGCCCAGCAGGCGAACGCCACCTACACACTGTCAGGGATTGTCCCGACCGATTCGAAAACACTCGGACTGAAAGTGACCACCACCGGCATCAAGAATGCGGGAACCGGCCCCAACGGACCGATCAATCTGACGCAGGTCACCAGCGCGACCCTGAATGGCACCACGCTCACGCTGACCATGGCGGACGCGGTGATATCTGGTAATGATGCCGGGCTCATTTCCCTGACGGCGTCCTACCAGACCGACG
>DKBS01000197.1:1629-3080 GCA_002451275.1 Planctomycetaceae bacterium UBA6894
CGTCGACCTGACCAACGCCACCGTGAGCATGGGCGGCACGGCCAACCCATCAACCGTGACCGATTCATTGAGCTACCCCCAACCGCTGACAGGGGCGGTGGACGAGGTGGCATTCTGGCGCGGTGGGACGATCAGCCAAGCCCAGGTGCAGCAATTGGTCACGCAACCGGTCTCCGTGGCTGTGAAGGGGACCACCTTCCCCAGCGGTTACAGTGCACCCGGGATTACCGCCCCCAGCGTTTACCTGGATTTCAACTCCTACAACGGAACCTCGTTCACCAGCCAGGCTCCCGCCTCCGGCGGCTCGCAAGCAGCCATCCCCACCGGGCTCATCACGGATATCGGCACCACCATCCCCACCGCGCCCTTTGGAAACACCGAGAGGCTGGGCCGGTTTGTCAATTACGGGATCGGCACCATGTCGCCTTTGGCGAGCGGGGTGATTTCCGCCCCGGTCCCAAGTACCTCCCCACCCCCTGCCACCGCCCCGACACGGATTTTTCAAGTAGCCCTCAACCAGGGGGACGCTCTCACCATCACCCGACCTTCCGATTCCGATACCGGAAGGATTCGCATTGCCGTCACCAACGACCTGGGGCAAAAGCTGTTTCTGACCGGTGCCGATGGGGAAACGCCCCTTCATGGGGAGATCTACCCCGCAGGCGGCACCCTCACCCTGAACGCCCCGCGGACCGGAACCTACCTGTTTTCCGTGGAATACGATCCGGATGCGACAAGCACCCAACTGGGCTATTACCAGACGCCCGGGCCCCTGAACTCTTTCCAGGTGTTAACCAACACCTTCCAATTCTTTGACAACGGAAACAACCCCATCGTCTCCGCCTACTCGGACCCCTCGCTGCCTGGCCTTCTGCAAAACAACACCGGCTATGTGCAGGGCCCGGGGAACTACTTCCCCCTGTGGAGCGACAGCACCTGGTTCTCCCAAAGCTTCTCCACCAGTGAACTGGCCAGTGCCTACAACCAGTTGGCCACCACAGCGAATTTGGATTTCGCCAACCTCAACGGCGCGACCCTGTCGCAGGCCGGGGCGACATGGGACATCGCCAGTTGGGTGCAGGGTCAGCTCAATACCAGCTATACCAAGTGCTACGGGAACCTGCCTGCGGCCCCTGTCGCGGATTATTACCCCGCACCAGGCAGCCCGGGATACACACCACCGGCCACACCCCAGGAGTGTGTCTACCAGTTCCTGTACAACACCAACCAAGCCAGGGTGCAAATATCCAACACCTTGAAACAGCTTTACTCGGATATTTTGGCCGCGGCAGACGGGATCGGTACACCCGCGCAGGAAATTGCAAACAAAATCACCACCAATCAGCAGGCATTCGTCACCGGCGAGACCGTCTCCGTGCCGCTGAAGTCCAATCAGCAAAACATGGGGGAGGTCGCCATGACGACCGCCGGAGAGACGGGCATCATTCTCC
>DKBS01000200.1 GCA_002451275.1 Planctomycetaceae bacterium UBA6894
TTGCGGCGGCAGATGGCCTCGACGCTGCCGAGGGGATGGCGCTGGTAGATGGGGATGAATTCGGCCCCGAAGCCCAGACCCACCATCGCCACCCTGAATTTCTTTGCCATGAGAGGCCGCTCCTTGGAAACCGAACGAGGAAACACCACCGGCTCGGGCGCCGGCCATTTTCGGGATTGGTGCGGGGGGATCGTGGAAACAAAACCCGACCAAGCTACCAAACCCTTTTTTACCCTAATTTCGCGGGTCTGTTTGGCTGCCGGCCCCCGGCAGGCCATTTCCCGCCACCCCTAGGCGTGGCAGACCGCCCTTAGCCTGAAGATAAGGGGCCCTTCGGGCCCAGTCCATGAGCTTTTACGCATTCTATTTGAGATTTTTTACCAACTTTGGGATAGCATGAAGGGGTGCTGACAGGTTCAGTATCTTTGGTTTTTCTTGGAAAAATATAGGCTTTTTTACTACCCGAGCATGGGACAGGGACGGAGGTTGGCCCACGGGCCTTGGAAACACTTGTGAATTTTACCCCGGCTGCTGAAACCGGTCCCCGGCGGTACCGGGTGGCCCTGCTGATTGAGACTTCCAACGCCTATGCCCGGGGGTTGTTGCGGGGGATTTACGGGCACATCCGGGAACACGGAGCGTGGTCCACCTTCTTCCCGGAGCAAAGCCGGGGTGACCTGCCGCCCCGGGCGCTGGACCGGTGGCGCGGGGACGGGATCATCGCGCGGATTGAGAACGAGCGGATCGCCCGAGCCGTGGAGAGGCTGGGTGTGCCGGTGGTGGATGTGAGCGCCAGCCAGGCGATGGGAGGGATCCCCTGGGTGGAAACCGATGACGAGGCGGTGGCGCAGTTCGCGGTGGATCACCTGATGGAGCGGGGATTCCGCTCCTTTGCCTTCTGCGGGGATGACCGGTTCGCCTGGTCGCGTTTCCGTTCGGAGGCGATGGGGCGATTGCTGGCAAAGGCCGGCTTCACTTTACACGCGTATGGCGAGGATAGCCGGGCGCTGGATGAGGAGCGGAAGTTGACCGAGTGGGTGCAGCGACTGCCCAAGCCCGTGGGGGTGCTGGCCTGCTACGACATCCGTGGCAGGCAACTGATCGAGATCTGCCAGCGCAGCGGGATCGCGGTGCCCGAACAGGTGGCAGTGCTGGGGGTGGACAACGATGACTTGGTGTGCAATCTGGCGGTGACGCCGCTTTCGAGCATCATCCCCAATGCGACGGGCACAGGGTATCTGGCGGCGAACCTGCTCGCGCGGATGCTGGCGGGAGAACAGGTGGAGGCCAAGGCGCACCTGCTGAAGCCCCTGGGGATCGTGACGCGGCAATCGACAGACTCCTTCGCCATTGACGATGCGGACCTGGTGCGGGCGGCGCAATATATCCGCAGCAACGCCTGCGCGGGAATTCAGGTGGAGGATATCCTGCGGGCAGTGCCCCTGACCCGGCGCGTGCTGGAGGCGCGATTCAAGAAACACTTCGGGCACACGCCCCATGACGCCATTTTGCGGGTGCGGCTGCGACGGGCGCAGGAACTCCTGGAGGAGACGGACCTGCCCCTGGCCACCATCGCCGAGCGGGCGGGTTTTCTCCATTCGGAATATTTCAGCGTGGCGTTCAAGCGGGTGAACCAGACGACGCCGAGCGAGTACAGGAGGCGTTTGCGGGCGGGGAAGTGAGGGTTTGTGGGCCAGCCTACCGAATAGATTACCCGGGTGAGCGAGCAAAATGGAGCGGTGGCCCTCGGTGATATCGCATTTGCGGAGAGCATTTTGCCATGGCTTGGCAAATAGCCCAAATTGCCTGGGATAAAAGAAGACTATTTCGACAATCACTTACCCATCGGGGGCTGCCTTAGATCATCCACGGACACTTCCATGGTTTTCGAGGTGCGTTCAAGTCGGTTCAGAGCACCAGGAACTAGAATTGTCACCTGTACACGATCGCCCGGCAATTGTTTGTCCACCTCTGCTGGCTGAAAATTACCGTCAACCGGGACCATGACAATGGCATGGGGAACATAAGCGTAGGGAGGGATACGGCCCGCTTTGGCAGGAATGGTTCCCAATGGCGGACTGGCGTTTCCTCCGGTTTGCTCACCCGTATTTGGGTTAACCGGAAACGGGAAACCACCAGCCGGCATATTCCCGGGTAAGGTATTACCATTGCCGGGAAAACCAGGAGGCCCACCAACGGGTGGTTGATTTCCACCGCGGTTCTGATTCATCAATCGTTCACGGATCTCGGCATTGGCCGCACTCTGCGCTTCTGTAATTTTATTTCCGCCCCATCCGCGATTTATCATCTCGAAACTAATCCAAACCGAGACACAACCCAGAACAACCGCGAGTAACCCTTTCCAGAACCTGGCAAAGTGAGGGGCCATCTTACGCCACTTCGCGTGATTCTGGGCATCGGACCGCAGGAGGCGAGCCCACGGTGAGAGCGCATGTACGGGGTCAACCATAACCGCGCATCCGAAGCCATAGATCGCGAACAGCAGGCCGATTGCGAGCGTGCCCAAACCTACTACTGTCGCCAACTGAGGCGAAACCAGGCAAAGCAAGAGCGCGACCAACGGAACCGGCACAAACCACCAACCAAGAAGTTTTTTCGCTAGCCCTTCCGGCTGAACAGCCGATGGTTTTGGCTGGCGTTTGGAAGGCAGGCGGACCGGAGTTGGTTCGTCCTGTTCAATATCTTCTTTGACCCCCGCAACAAGTTCGGGAACCTTTATTGCCGATTGGCAATTGGGACAACGAATTGTTCTCCCGGCAAGTTCCACCTTAAACTTGAATTTTTTTGCACATTGGCGGCATTGAACAGAGGTGTTCATGGGACGCCTTCCCTCAGGATGAAGTAAAAAATGGATTTGTTATCACACTTCATCCTGACCAACCCTTTTTGGTTGAAGGGTGGATTCAGACCGAATTGTTTGGTGTTGATTGCCTGATCTTTAATTTCTCGTATTGAGGTGCCCCTGTC
>DKBS01000014.1 GCA_002451275.1 Planctomycetaceae bacterium UBA6894
GCAGACCTCGCATTGAACTAGGTTATACCTATGCCCGATCGGTACAACAGCGTTTAAGCCGTATAACCTTTCAGCAACTTCACTCTAGCCGCCCAAAAAGGTAAAACAAGGGCTTACCCAAGAAAATTTTAATTTAACCGGCTACCAACCAAACCCGGTTCCCCCGGTTGAGGGCATCTGGTTAAACTTGGCTAACTTTGCCGGCTCCGGGCTAAACCAATGCCTGGCTACCGAAATCACGGCCTGCCAAGGAAGGCGCGCATGGACGAGCTGAAACCCTGGGATTTGCTCGAGGATGTGCGCCGCCTTTCCCCCGGGCTGCTTTTTGTGGCCCTGCTGGTTGGTGTGCTTTTATGGGGATTCGGCGGGCGACTGTACCGGTTTTGGGTGATCTTGTTGGCCACCCTTTTGGGTGGGGCCGCCGGTCTGGAAATGGGGCCCAGCCTGGGACTTCAGCGTCTGGTTGCCGCCGCATTGTTTGGTGCCACCGCAGGGGCATTGGCCCTATCCCTTTTTGATGTGGTTGTTTTCCTTCTCGGCGGTGCCGCTGCCACCTTGCTGGTTCTGCAGATTGGAACCGGTCAAACGGACCCCCTTCCCTTCTTTTTGGCGGGCGGATTGGCGTTTCTGCTATTGAGAAGCCTTTTCCTGGTCGTTTTCACTTCGGGAATAGGTACCGCCCTGATCGGAGCAGGGGTGGTGGGTCTGCTTGAATCCAAACTGGAAACCGGCTCAGCCGGCTGGCCTGAGGCCCACCACGACATGGTCGCGGGCATAGGGGCGGTGATGTGTTTGTTGGGCTGTGTGGCACAATGGCTCACACGAAAATGGTTCAAAAGCGGCGAAGCGCCGGCTCCTCCCCCGGCACCGGACAGCGGACGAAATTCCCGCCCCTCGTATTTTGGTACTGGGGGCTTCGCGACGGACAGCCGACCGCGTTAATCCTGCACGCCCGGTGGGAAAAACAAGGGAAAATCGCTCATGGCCATCTGGACTGTTTGCCTGCACGCGGTTTTGCTGTCTAGCTTGACCCAACCTCCTGGCACTCCGCCCGGGTCGCCCCCGGGTTCGGCAGCCTCCGGTACACCATCGACCCCCACAGCCACCGGTGCGCCATCCCAGGGAGAGGTCCCCTTGGGCCTGCATGTTTTCGCGGTGGCCCTTTTGGGCGCCATTACCACCGTACTGGTTTACCCCACGCGACGCAGCCAGTCCTGAGTCTCCGGGGAATGCAAGCCGGGGCTTGCTGGTTGTGCCCGCACGCCCGGCCCCCTAATCTGGAAATCAATCACGACGATCCACCAACGGATTGTGACCGAGGGACGATTGAATGAGCACAATGGAAAAGGCGAATGGAAAGCTCCACCCCGTCCTGGAAAACCGCGACGACAACACCCTGAACGATACCCCCTTTGACTTGCTGGCCCTTGCCAAAAGGATCACGAGCGGGGGCGATATCACCCGAGAGGAGGCTGATGCCTGCTTCCGCCTGCGGGGCGACGCGGTCTACGATCTGATGTACGCGGCAAACAAGGTGCGGCGTCATTTCCACGGTAACAAGGTAACCTTCTGCAGCATCCTGGCCTCCAAGTTTGGCCGCTGCAGCGAAGACTGCAAATTCTGCGCCCAGTCGAGCTTCTACAACACCGGCATCGATCCCCACTCGATGATGGAAGGCAGCGAGGTGGAAAAGGCCACCGAATTCGCCCGTGAAAACGGGGCCAGCGCCTTCGGCATCGTGAACAGCGGCCGAGGCCCCACCCAGCGCGAATGGCCGAAGATCATGGACGCCGTGAAGGCCATGAAAAAAGTTGATGGCATCTGCCACTGCGCGACCTTGGGCACCCTGTCACCCGAGCAAGCCCGCGACCTAAAGGATGCTGGCGTGCGGCGCATCAACCACAACCTGGAAACCTCCGAGCGGCACTACGCCAACATCGTCACCACCCACACCTGGCAGGACCGCGTCAAGACGCTGAAGCTGGCCCAGGAAGTGGGTCTGGAAACCTGTTCGGGCGGCATTTTCGGAATGGGTGAAACGGTGGAGGACCGGGTGGACCTGGCCTTCAGCTTGAAAGCCCTGAACCCCGATGTAGTGCCCCTGAACTTCCTGCACCCGATCGAGGGCACCCCGCTGGCGCACCTGAAGCCGCTGCAACCGCTGGTGATCCTGGGGATTATCGCCACCATGCGCCTGATCCTTCCCAAGCAGGACCTGAAGGTGGCGGGTGGTCGCGAGAAGAATCTGCGCGACATGCAGAGCTGGGGCTTTTATGCCGGGGCCACCAGCGGCTTGATCGGCAATTACCTGTCCACCTACGGGCGCGCCAACAGCGAAGACCTGCAAATGATCCGCGATCTGGGCCTCACTTGGGACGATGACCGGGTAGGCGGCGGGGATCCGGATGTGATTCCGGCCGAAACCCTGGGCAACGGCCAGAAAAGGGCCAACGGGTCCTTGTCCTTGACTGTGCTGGCAGGCAGCTAAACCTCCAGGCCCGTTCGGGCTGACGAAACCGGATTTTTGGGGTGCCCGATGCGCCCTTTTTGGCTGGATGAATTACGGCAGACCCGGGCGCAAGGTAACGCCCGGGTCCGTCGCTGTTTGCGGCCCGATCCGGCCCACCCCGCCCGGGTGATCTGGAAAAAAAAGTCGCTGCTACTTTTTGCCTCGAACGACTACCTGGGTCTGGCCCGCGATCCAAGACTGGCCCGCTTGGCGAGCACCGCAGGCCGCAGGGAGGGTAGCGGGTCAGGAGCTTCCCCGCTGGTAAGCGGTTGGCTTCCCAGCCTGCGCGCGCTTGAAAAGGAGCTGGCCTCGTTTGAGCAAGCTGACAGGGCTTTGGTTTTCTCCTCGGGTTTCTCAGCCAATCTGGCGGCCATTGCCAGCCTTGCGGGAAAGGGAGACCTGATCCTTTCCGACGAACTCAACCACGCCAGCCTGATCGACGGATGCCGCCTGTCCCGGGCCACCGTTTGTGTGTACCGTCACGGCGACGCCCACCATGCCGGCATCCTGGCCCGTGAGCACCTGCCTGGCCACCGGCGACTTCTGGTGGTGACCGATTCGGTGTTCAGCATGGATGGAGACAGCGCCCCCCTGGAGGCCTTGGCGGAACTCACCCTGCGGCATCAGGGCCTTCTGGTCGTGGACGAAGCCCATGCCACCGGTGTGATGGGCACCGATGGGCGGGGCTTGGCCCAGACGGTGGAAGGTGCTCTCAAGGATTCTCCAAGCAGCCTGGTGCGGGTGGGAACCCTGAGCAAGGCATTGGGGGCGCAGGGCGGTTTCATCGCCGGGGACAAAGGCCTGGTGCGGTGGCTGGTCAACAAGGGTCGCAGCTATCTTTTCTCCACCGCCCTGGCACCTGCCGCAGCCGCAGCCGGGCGAGCAGGTTTGAAAATCGCCCAAACGGAGCCATGGCGACGCGAAAAGGTGCTTCGCCTGGCGGCGCTTTTCCGCGAAAAGCTTGCCGAAACGGGTTTTTCCATCCTCCCCGGGACTTCCCCTATCGTTCCGGTAATTCTGGGGGATTCCAGACGCGCGGTGGCCTGGTCCACCGCCCTGGCTGAGAAGGGCTTTCTGGTTCCGGCCATCCGTCACCCGTCGGTTCCCAGGGATGGGGCCCGATTGCGGATCACCTTTTCAGCAGCCCAAGAGGATGCCGACGTGCTGGATTTGGCAGCCGGCCTGGGCGCACTAAAGCAATCTGGCGGTTAAGATTTAACTGTTGAGTGAATCGGTCGGCCAGGGGCCAGGCATATGCGGGCAATACGACTCGACCAATGGTTGGAAAGCCGTTCGCCGGCCGGTGTGCTTGCCCCCATGCGGATCCTGGAGCGCATGGAAACCGGGGGTGTGGCCTGGCTTGGGAACCGACGTATTCTGGCCCGCGGATTCCTTGTGGTTTCCCGTCAGGATCTGTGGCGGAAGGTGGAACCCGAGGAGGTTTCCGTCCCCCCCACCCGGCTGCTGCCAGACACTGTCCTATTGCTACTCAAGCCGCCCGAGGATGAAGCCAAGCTTCTGGAATCTCCTGGCCTGGTGCAACAGGCGCAAACGCCCGGGGTCATTTCCGAAGAGCAGGAGCGGCTTGAAAAAAGGCGGGCTGAGACGCTGGGGAAACTCACCCGCCGTCTGGTGATGGCCAGGCTGGAGCAGGTGCTTTTGGAACGGGGCTGGGGGCCGGAACAAGCGCTTGAATTCGCCGCCCAAATCCCCGCCTGCGAGATGGACGAAATCCGGCAGGTGCTCGCGCGCGACGGACGGTGCCGCCATGAGGCCCCGGTGGAAAGGGTGCTGCTAGAATTTCTTCCCTGGTTCGGCATGCTCTCGACCCTGGAACCGGAGCGACTGGGGGCTTTTTTCCCCGGACTGGCGCCCCTTACCGCCCGAAACCTCGCGGACATGCTGGAAAGCAGGGCCCGTCTGGGACTGATCGTCCAGGAGTCGCTGGATCGCGACTACCCGATCCACCCGGGCGGCCTGGCGGCCGATGAAGAAATCGACCCCTACCTGGAAAAGCACCGACGTTTGGCGGAGGAAGCCGAGTCCCAGGGGCAGTGGATCACCGCCGCCCTGGAACAGGTGCGCGAGTCCCGGCTATGCGTGGGAAAGCGTTCGGAGAACGCCTTGGCCCGGGCCAGAGCCAACTTGCGGCTGCTGGTGGAATCGATAGGCAGCCCCCTCGGGCTGAACGAGACCGAGGTGGAATCGTTCATCTCGGCGCTGGATCCGGTGCTGGACAAGGCCGAGCAGGGGGAATCAAGGGAAGAAGCGGCCTTCTTGCGCCATTTGCAAGCCATGCGGGACGGCCTGGCGAACAAGGCCTACGCGCTGGACGTGGTTGAATACGCCATCTCGCTGGGCGTCAGGCCCTGGAAACGGCAACTGCATTATCTGGGACTGGTGCAGGTTTCAGGCCGCCTGAAAACTCTCTTGGGCCTGTTGCCTGTCATGCGGGTGCCGGACCAGTGCCGGGTCACCCTGCAACGATTGCTGGGCCAGAGCTCGCACCACTCCGAAGCCCAGGTCCGGATGCTGTTTCATCCGCTGATTGACAGCGCGCTCGACGACGTCGGACTGATCGCGGACAATCCTCTGGAGCGTGTCGCCCGGCGCAAGATCATCCAGGAACTCATCGACCGCATCCTCGACCAGGGCCACATCACCTTTTACGACCTGCGCGACGCCCTGAGCCGCAACCATTTGAAGATGCACGATATACGTGACCCGGCGGAATGGCTGCAGGGGGATCCCCTGCTGCGCCTGGACAGGCGCCTGGCCGCCCCGCTGGACGGCATTTACCGTCCTTGCCCGGTTTACAGCCGCATTCTTGAACGGATCACCTCGCTGGGGTTCGGCACCGGTGTGGGCAGGTGGCTGGTGAGCAAGGTGATCATTCCCTACGGGTTGGCCGCCCTGCTGGTGGTGATGGTGCACGCCCTTTGGGAACACTTTGGCGGGGATGGCACCAACGCGGTCACGGCCACCGGCGAGGCCGCCCAGGCCGTCGCCGAGGCTGTGGGGGAAAGCCAGGGGGAATCGCTTCAGAAAACCGCCACGAACGTGGCACTGTCGGTCCACACCAAGCCACCACCCTCGGTGATTACACCGGGCAACCTGCTTGCCCTGGGAGCGCTGGGCACGGTTTTCCTGCTCTTCACCAATCACCCTGTGCTGCGCAGGGCGGCTTGGCGCATGCTGTGCGCCCTGGGGGACGCCATTCATTGGCTGGTGCATGACCTGCCCGAAATCCTTCCCAGCCACCCGCTGTTCCTGTACGCGGTACGTTGGCCGCTGGCGATCCTGTGGCACTCCCTGTTCAAGCCCCTGGCCGTGGTGCTGATTTTATTCTGGTTGACCGGCACCGAGTTCCACTGGACCAGCCCGGTGCTTTTCGCCTCGTGGCTGGGGGTAGCGGTGGCGCTGATGAGCCGCCAGGCGCGGGTGGCGGAGGAATGGTTTGCCGGTGTGCTGCGCGAAGCGCTGTTGGCACTGCGGTCGGGCGTGCTGATGCGCGCACTTGGCGTGCTGAACGAACTGTTCCGCATGGCAACCCGATGGTTCGACACCCAGATGGCCAATGTGGAAACCCTGCTCCGCGTCCGGCAGCGGGACAATGCCGGACAACTGGGCGGCAGGGCCCTTCTCAGCCTGCTGTGGTTTCCCATGGGATGGCTGGGGCGATTCACCTTCGTGGTGCTGATTGAACCGATGTTGCACCCGCTCAAGCTGCCCATCAGCTTCCTGGCGGCCAAGGTGATTTATCCCTTCCTGTACCCTTTCACCACCGATGTGGCGATACCCGCTCTCACCCCCATGATGGGAGCCCTGACCGCCGGACTGGTGATGGGCGTGCTGGTGTTTCTGCTGCCAAACGCCTTTGGTTTCTTCTTTTGGGAATTCCGGGAAAACCGCGGGCTGTACGAAGCCAACCGGCCCGAAAGGCCGGCACCCGACGGGGCCGGCCCCCACGGGGAAACCATGGCGGTGCTGCTGGAACCGGGCCTGCACGGCGGCGTGCTGCCTGCCCTTTTCAGCAAGCTTCGTAGCGCCAGTTTGCCCGCCACCGAGGGCGGCACACGCGCCGCGCAACGCGCGTGCGAACGCAAGCTGGAATTGCTCCGTGAGGGGCTTGGCCGATTTTTCCGCCGGAATTTTCTGGACGTGCTCGGGGTGTCCCTAGCCTGGAAACAATCGAGGGACTTGCAACCTGAATCTCAAAAGACGCTTTTCCTTCCCTTGGCACCAGAAGGAGGCAACCCGGTCGTCCAGAGACAATGGTGGCGCCCTTTCGAACTGGAGTCAGTGAACTTGGCGGTCAACCGGGTGGAGGTCACTTTCCGACCGGTAAAGGGTACCGACCTGGCCCCTTGCCAAGACAATTCGGTCGACCCCTTACGGATTTATGTGGCCTACATGGAAAACCATCTGCAAGCGTGGATCGACCGCCCCGCCTGGGTGGATGATTTGCCCGAGGACAAAAGGCACGCCCTAGCCTGGAGCCTTGCCTGGGTGTACCGGGCCGCCGGGGTGGAGGTGGCGCGCGAGCCGCTGGATCTCCTTGCCCCCACCGGCACCACCCATACCCACCTCACCGGTGACAAGGTTGTCTTCTCCACAGCGGATGGTAGCCGGGTGATTTACCGCCTGGTGGACCAGGGCCGGGCATGGCAACGGCTGCCAGAAGCACCGTCGGCCAACGCGGCTAATAGCTTGGGCCCGATCCCCAGCGAAGTTCGGCCCGCCTGGCGGGCCCTTTTTGGCGAAATGCCCTTCACCTGGGACCTGTTTGTGGAACGGTGGAGCGCTGACGCCCGCGGTGAGGACTTCGGCCAGGTACGTCTGGACGACTACTGGATCGATCTGCTGGGTGACACGCGGGCAGGCATGGGCAGCAAGGGCTTGCGGCTGTCTGACCAAAGCCAGATTCTGGGTGCATAAAACGTAACGGGAGCGAAAATGTTTCAGTATGCCATCTGCAATGAAACCTTTGAGGGCTGGGATTGGGATCGCGTGTGCAAGCTCTGCTCCGGGCTGGGATACACCGGACTGGAGGTGGCACCGTTCACACTGGCACCGCGCATTGAACAAGTGGACCAAGCAACCCGTTTGAACCTGCGCCGGGTAGCTGAGGGCCACGGTCTCCACTTGTTCGCCCTGCATTGGCTGCTGGCGAAAACGGAAGGATTCCAGGCAACCAGCCCGGATTCGAAAACCCGGTCTGACACCGCGGCCTACCTCGGGTCGCTGGCCCAAGCCTGCGCCGACCTGGGAGGGGACCGTATGGTTTTTGGTTCGCCCCTGCAGCGAAAGATTCCCGAGGGACACACCGAGGAACAAACCGACCAGTTTTTCCTCGATACCCTGCGGCTGGTCCTACCCCACCTGGAAAAGACGGGCGTCCAATTGCTGCTGGAGCCTCTGGGCCCCGCGGAAACCAATTACCTCAATACCGCGCGCAAGGGGGAGGAACTACTCGATGCTCTCAACCATCCGCTGTTCGGGCTGCACCTGGATGTAAAGGCCATGAGCGATGACGAGGCTCCAGTGGCCGACATCATTCGCAAACACGCCAGGCGCATGAGACACTTCCATGCCAATGATGCCAATCGCAAGGCTCCAGGAATGGGAAGCACTGATTTCTTGCCCATCATGCGGGCCCTGAAGGAGATTCATTACCAAGGATATGTTTCCATCGAGGTGTTTGATTACACCCCCGATCCTGAAACCATCGCCCGGGAAGGATTGGCCCACCTCAAGACTTGTGCGCAGCAAGACTAGACGAGTTCTGCCGGAATCCTGAACCAGACGCTGAAGGAGTGGGGAGCCTTCCAAGGGCCCAGCATTGCCTCCTCGACTCTTTTCCTTTCGCCAATAAGTTGCAGAAGTCTATCTGCAGCTGGTTAAAGCAAG
>DKBS01000108.1:0-7747 GCA_002451275.1 Planctomycetaceae bacterium UBA6894
TTCAATAAGAGGGCACCCCTTTTTTGCTGGCGGGGGCACAAAAGAAAACTGTGCCAAAAAGGGCCTGAAAAGTTTTTCTTGAGTGATTTTTTTTTGCCGTCCGCCCTTCAAAAATCACCAATTAAATTCCACAAACCCATATAAAATAAACATTTACAGCCATTTAAGCCATTTCTCAAAAACAATTATTATTCCTGAATTTTTCTGTTAACAGGCCTTGATCTCCCTGATTGCGGAACGTATCAGCCCTCCCAATTGCTGTCTCTTCGTACGCATTGTGTTTGGGATTATCCAAGGAGGCCGAGATGAACGCTAACCACAAGAACTTGAGTGGCAAGCGAATGGGACGCTGGCTGAGTTACGCGCTGGCGGCTTGTGTCGCCACTCAGGCGACAGTGCCTGCCGCGTGGTCACCGGCCCGTTTGGTTTTGACCAAAGCACGGCAGGCGGCCCCCACCCGGGCTTCCGCCGCATTGAACCAGGCGCTGGAACTGCAGCGCCGGGGCGACTACGAGGGTGCCGCCAAAGCCATTGAAATGGCCAAAGCCCGCCAAGAAGAGTTGACCCAAGTGGAGCGTCGCGAACTGACCATGGTGGAGGAGCGTGTGCAGGAAGCGCTGCGCGCCCGCCAAGAGGGCAGCGACCAGCTCAACCTGCTGGAAAAACTGGTGAAAGCCGGCCAGCAATCGGCCGCAGCGCAATTCCTCAAGCGGATCCTCCCCAACGAACAGTTTCTCTCCACCACCGACCAGGATCGTCTCGGCAAACTCGCCGAAGAGGCCCAACCTCGCGCCGCCAGGGCCGCACTTCCTGACACCGAGCCATCCGCCAATCCCAAGGGGGAGTTGCAGGATGCCCGCAAGTTGATGGTCCAGGGCCATTTCAACGAGGCCGAAGAGGTTGCCCGCCGGCTCGAGTCCGGAGACACCTCCATCTATGGCGCCTCGGAGGACAGCCCCTCCAAGCTGCGCGCAGATATCGTGAAATACCGCAAGGATCCGCAGTTCCTGCTGGCCTCCTCGCATCAGAACATGAAGAGCGGCGATTATGACCGGGCAGAAAGCCTGGCACGCCTGGCGGATCGCTACGCCGCCCCGACCACCTTCCTGTTCACCCCGGACAGCCCGAGCAAGGTACTGAAGCAGATCCAGCAGCAACGCGCCAAAAACGGGGCGACCGCTGCCGCCAGCCCCAAAAGTGACATCATCCAGACCGGAGCCACCGCTGCAAAGGGTGATGGCGAAGGCGAAGGTTCCGGCACCAAGGGCCTGGGAAAAGGTTCGCAAAGCCCTTCCGGGGCGGGAATGGGCGCTGGCAACAAGGGTGCAGGCGCAGGTGCCGGCAAAGGCAACAAGGGCGCCGGAGACGGACTTGGCCGTGGCAATCAGGCCCCGTCCAGCGGTGCCGGTGATGGTGGCAAGGGTGGAAAGGGCGCTGGCAACGGCCTGAAAACGGCCAAGGCCGGCACGGAATCCACGCAAGAAATCCCCAAGGCTGAAGGCGCACCCCAAAAGGCGGACGCTTCTCTGCCTGCCCCCGCTGACGCCAAGGACGCCAAAGGCTTGCTGGCCCAGGGTCGCAAAGCTCTGGCGCAAAACAAGCTCGACGAGGCTATGGAATGCGCCATGCGGGCGCGCTCCATCCCCGGGGCGAAATTCGGCCTTTTTGACGATTCACCCGACCGCCTCAAGACTGATGTGACCAAGGCCATGGCCAAGGCCAACCAGCAAGAGGCTGGAAAATTGCTGGCGGATGCCCGCAAGGCATACGAGAGTGGCGACTACGAGCAGGCCTCCCGCCTGGCTTACAAGGCCAAGCAATTGCGCGGTGGCTCCAGTTCGATCTTTGATTTCGGCGACAGGCCTGAATCTCTCCTGGCTGACATCAACAAGGCACAACTGCGGAAGGGCAAACCGGGCACCGAGGCGGCCAGCGCCACTGTAGCCCGCCAGAACCAGGCACGCGCCCTCATGGCCGATGCCCGCACCGCCTTGAAATCAGGCGACGCCAACCGTTGCCAGCAATTGCTGGAACAGGTGGAATCGATGAACGTTGCCCTCACCGCCGCCGGTGATGACAACCCCGCAACGCTTCGCAAGGACCTTGAGGTGTTTGTCGCCAGCCGGTCCGGTGGCACAGCACCGGGTGCCACTGCCAAGAACACCAAGCCTGCAGCCAAACCCGGGCCCAAAGCCGGCTCGGTTGGAGGCGAATTGCTGGCCGAGGCGGCTGCCCTGCAGAAAAAGGGCAACCTGATCGAGGCCCGCGCCAAGGCTCTCACGGCGCAAAACGCCGGAACACCTGGCGGGGATGAGGCAGCCAACGGGTTCCTGCAACAGCTCAACCAGCAGGCCCAATCCACCATCAAGGCCCACTTGGAGCAGGCCACAGACATTGTGCGTTCCGGCTCGAATCCGGAGCGGTACACGGCTGCAGAAGCCGAGGTGGAAAAGGCCCGCCAACTGGCCATGGCGTTTGGTTTGGATACCCAACCCGTCGCGGCCAAAAAGGATTGGCTGAAGCAGGCTCGTGTGGGCGCGCCGAAGGATGCCGCAGGCACACCGATCGCCGCGGTTCCCCCCCTGCCTGTGCCCTTCCCTGGCACCACCACCGCCTCCGCCGAGAAGCCTGGCGCTGTGGAAAAAGCCTCCGGCCAAGGCAAAACCCTGCTGGACAAGGCCCGCCAGGAACTGCGGGCCGGCCAGACGGGCAACGCACGCCGCCTTGCGGAAGAGGCCTTCCAGGGGCCCTATGGAGTTGCCGACGAGGCCACCTCGGTGCTGCGCTCCGTGGACATCGAGGAGCTGAACCAAAAGGCCCTGTCGAGCCGGCGCAATTTCGACGCCATGGTCAGCGCCTTCAACCGCCGCGAATATTCGCAGGCCCGGGTCATGATGGGTTCGGTGAACGAGAAATTGCTCGACGCCGACCGTCAGAGCCGTCTGAAGGAAATCCTGACAACCCCGGGCATGCAAGCCACCGTAGGTGAGGCGATCGCCCAGACTGGCGCCAACCTGCCCGCCGGCGCCGCCCCGAAGGATTCGGGCAAGGCCATCGTCGCCAGCGAACCGGTCGCCCCCCCACTGCCCGGAGCAGCCGGCCTGACCGCAGGCGTTGACGAAGCCGCCCCCGCCTCCGACGCCTTGGCCCAAGCCCAGGCCCTGCGGAAGGTAAAGTTTGACCGCATGCAACAGCGCGGCCTTGAAGTGCAGCGTGAAGCAGCCGAGAAGTTCCGCGCCGGCGAAATGGACGCCGCCCTCGACATGCTGAGCGACTTTGTCGAGCAGGTGGAGTCGGAAGGCATCGATCCTGCCAAGGTGGCACAATTGCGCCGCCCGGTTGAAAGCCGCATGCAGCACTTCAAGCTGCTGAAGGCCCAGAAGGAATTCCTGGACCAGGACGGCACCGCCAAGAAGGACAAGAAGAATGTCATCGGCCAGAAAATGCTCGCCGAGGACAACCGGAACAAGAAGGTTGCCGAGCAGATGAAGCTCTTCAACCAGTCGTTCAAGGAAGGCAAATACCTGGAAGCCGAAAGCTACGCGATGCGGGCCCAGGAGCTTGATCCGGACAACGCCATGGCGGCGGCGGCCATCAATATGGCCAAGACCCAGCGGGCCCTGGTCGCCGTGAAGAGCGGCAAGGGAGACCGTGAGAACATGGTCCTCACGGCCTTGAATGACGCCGAGAAGGTGGGCCCCTCCCTCAACTCGGACAAGCCACTGGATGTGGGCAACGACCGCAAGGACCTGCGCGACAAACGCCAACCCCTGACCGCCCTCAGTTCCCCGGTCCGCAAGAGCAGCGCGGAGAAGGAAATCGAGAGCCGCCTCAACCAGTCGGTGAACCTGAACTTCAACAACCTGCCGCTGAAGGATGTGCTCGAAGACATCCGCGCGATGTACCAGATCAACATCGTGCCCGACATGGCGGCCCTGGAGCAGGAGGGCATCAGCCTCGAGCGTCCGGTCACCCTGAAACTTGAGCAGATCTCGCTGAAGAGCGCGCTGAACCTGATGCTCCGCAACGTCCACCTGACCTGGGTGGTGAAGGACGAGGTTCTGCAGATCACCACGGAGAGCCAAGCCCGCGGCAAGATGACCACCGTCACCTACCAAGTGACCGACCTCATCCTGCCCGTGGAGAATCATGGGTCGGTGTCCGGTACCACCATGAACCCGCTGATCACCCGCGGCACAGGCACCTCCGGCGGCAACAACAACGCCCCCGGCGGCCAACCCTCGCCGATCCAGACGCCTTTGTCCCTGTCCGGCGGCCAACCTGTGGGCAATCCCACCGGCGGCGAGCTGGGACAATCCGACAGCAACTGGAACAAGAAAAACGGCCAGACCACCGAGGAGGCACTTATCCGCCTGATCACCTCGACCATCGAGCCCCAGTCCTGGAGCACGGTGGGCGGATCCGGCACGATCGAGTACTACCCGCTGACCATGTCGCTGGTGATCAACCAGACGCCGAACATCCAAGAGCAGGTCGCAGACCTGCTGAACAATCTGCGTCGCCTGCTCGACCAGGAAGTGGCACTGGAAGTTCGCCTGATTTCGATCGCCGAGGACTTCTACGAGCGCATCGGCCTCGACTTCAACCTGAACATCAAGACCGACCGCAACACCGCGAAGTTCGAGCCCATGATCACCTCGGGCCAGTACAAGCCCGCCGGTTACATCAACGACCCGTACTTCCGCAACATGGTGGGCGGCATCACCCCGGCCGGGGCCTTCACCTCGGACCTTGACATCCCCATCAACCAGAACTCCTTCAACCTGACCAACCCGCAGTTCGGCAACTACTTCGGGGCACCGGGCGGCGGCATCAACATGGGACTGGCCTTCCTCTCGGATATCCAGGTCTTCCTGTTCATGGAAGCTGCCCAGGGCGACCAGCGCACCAACGTGATGCAGGCTCCCAAGCTGACGCTGTTCAACGGCCAGACCGCCTCGTTGAATGTGGGTGACACCCAGTTCTTCGTGATGGATGTGGGTGTGGAAACCCTGCCCAACGGCAACGTGACATTCCAGCCCCGCACCCAGGGTTATTTCAACGGTATCCAGCTCACCATCCAGGCGATCATCTCGGCCGACCGTCGCACCGTGCGCCTGTCCCCGAACATCGTGATGCAAAACCTGGTGCCCGGGCCGGTGAACCTGTTCCCCGTGGTGGTGCCGATCTTCCCGCAGCCCGGCATCAACCAGATCAACCCGGCTGACCCGATCACCTTCACCCAGCTCATCCAGCAACCTGTGATCCAGTCGATCATGGTGCAAACCACTGTCGCGGTTCCCGACGGCGGCACGGTGCTGATGGGCGGCCTGAAGCGGCTGAGCGAGGCGCGCAACGAGTACGGCACGCCAATCCTCAGCAAGATCCCTTACATCAACCGCCTGTTCCGCAACACCGGTTACGGACGCGAAACCACCAGCCTGCTGATGATGATCACGCCCCGCATCGTCATCCAAGAGGAAGAGGAGCAACTCCAAACCACCTTCCGCCCAACCCCGGCTGTGGCCCCCTAACCGGGGAGGGCGAAAGCCCCGAAGACCAGCGAAGCGCCTGCGCGGCCGGTTTCTCCCTCGGGAGGGACCGGCCGCAAGGCTTTGGTGGAAAGGTTGCCTGAATCAAAGAGCAGGTTTTCCCGGTTGACCCAAATTGCCAAACTCTGGCACCATGGGGCCTCGTTTTGTCAGCGAGCAGGTAGTCTGATGTCCGCACCCTCCAGCTCCCCCGTGCCTTCCATCACCGAATGGCTGCGGCTCCTCTACGGGGACATCCTTTTTCCCGGCGCGCCATCCGATGGAATCGGCCGGCCAAGCATGGTCCGGTGGGCGCTACTGGCCTGCCTGGGTCTGGCCGTTTGCCTGGCCGGCATGAATATGCCCCTATTGGAACCAGATGAAACCCGGTATGCCCAAATCCCACGAGAAATGCTGGACGCGGGCACACTGACAGTTCCGTTGCTGGACGGAGAACCTTATTACGACAAACCGCCCCTCTTTTACTGGGCAGTCGCCTCCAGCTACCGCCTGCTGGGTGAGACCATACCAGCGGCGCGACTTGTACCCGCCTTGTCCGTGTTCGCCACCATCCTACTTGCCTATGCGATCGGGACCTGGAGCCTGGGAGAAGCCGTTGGGTGGCGAGGGGCTGTACTCCTTGCCCTTGCTCCCGGTCTGGTCGGCATGGGCAAGCTGCTACTTTTGGACGGTCTTTTGACCCTCGTGGTGTTTGCGGGGCAATCCGCACTGTGGCTAGCTGCCGGAAAAAATCGTTTCCATCGGGGGTGGTGGGGATTGGCTACCTGCCTGGCGGGGGTGGGCCTTTTAACCAAAGGCCCCATAGCCCTGCTGTTGATGGGACTGCCGCTGTTTGTCCACCGCTGGCTGATTCCGGCCCAGGGCGTGGGCCCAACCTGGAAAGCTTGGCTTGGGCTTGGGCTGGGAGCTTCCCTGATCGCCTTGCCCTGGCATGTGGAACTGGCTTGGCAAGATCCACAGTTCTTGAAGCACTATCTGTGGGAACACCACATCCTGCGATTCCTGCAGCCCTTCGACCATGTGCGGGGCACTTTCTTTTATGTGCCGGTCCTGGCGGCGGGTTTGCTTCCCGGATCATTCCTCCTGGTGAACTTGGGGAAAAATCTGGCAGCCAGCGATGAGGAGTCAAGGTCCAAGCGGACCGAGGCTTTGGGCTATTGGCTTTTGTGCGCCGGGGCCTGCATCGGATTTTTCAGTTTGTCCGGGTGCAAACTTCCAACCTACGTGCTTC
Organism: Planctomycetaceae bacterium UBA6894; assembly: GCA_002451275.1. Lineage (GTDB taxonomy): Bacteria > Planctomycetota > Planctomycetia > Gemmatales > Gemmataceae > UBA6894. The sequence continues at coordinate 6,784 of DKBS01000108.1, forward strand.
CGGCATTTCCAGCCTTCGCCTTGGTGCTGGGATATGCGGCCCAGGGGATACCCCAGCCTTGGTGGCGGCTGGGGGTGGCATGCTGGATGGCAACCTTGCTGTTCGGCCTTTACATGGTGTTGCCCGCTTACGCGGGACTGCGTTCGCCCCTTGCCGATGAAAAAGTACTGGCGTTTCTCGACCAGGAACTGGGGCAAACAGGAACGGGGCTGGTGGCTTATCCACGCCCCTGCCACTCCGTTTCGTGGCGGCTAAACCGGCCGGACATCCGGCATTTCCGAAGCAAGGATTTTGACGCCTTCCGCGTGGACATTCTTTCGCGGCCCCGCACGGTGGTCTTATGCACCCACCGCCATTCGCTCCAGGGCCTGAAACAATTGCTACCTCCCTTTGTGAAGGTCAGCCGCGAAATCCGCTGTGAAATTCCTGACCTGCCCCTGGTCCCACAGGAGCACCAGAAAGCCGCCAAGAAACTTCTGGGCGAGACGGCACTTGGACTTTGCGATGTTGCCGTGCTGGAGGTGACACGCTGATCAAGGCCCCTGCCGGGCCAACCCCAGGACGGTCCAGCGTAAATCCTGACCGTCCAACGATGTGGAAAAAACTTGTTGACCGTCCTCAGTCCAAACCAATGAGCGAATGAGATCCTTGTGCCCAGGAAATCGCCCTAAAATCTTGCCCTTCACGGGGTCCACCAAAATCAAAGGGTAGTCTGCAGGTTCAGCCCAGTCGCCCGCCGCCCCTAGGGATTGAATTTTCCCCGTACCAATCAAGACCAGACCGGAGCTTTCATCAACCACCAGGTCGGTTATGGATTGTTCAATCTCCACCACAACTCTGACACGCCCTGGATTAGCAATATCTATTTCAAGTAACCGGCCGTCTGTACCGCCCGCCAAAAATCGCCCTCCAACAGGCAATCTGGCAAGACCCCAAAACTGAATCCCCTTCTGGAGGTGAATGG
>DKBS01000108.1:7997-9616 GCA_002451275.1 Planctomycetaceae bacterium UBA6894
AATCCCCTTCTGGAGGTGAATGGTACGGACCCCCTTCTCCCCAAAGCGGTGGAAAAGTACCCGGCCATCCCCTGAAACTGCAACAAACCCATCCCCTTCACGGGTGAAACGGACGGCATTGAATTCTTTTTTATCCTGTACGAAACGGAACACTGACGCACCATCGGCCCGTCGGTTCACCTGAATCGCCCCCTGATGGCTGACCGAGGCGACAAGAGCCCCGTCATCGCTTATCGATACGCCGCGAACCAAGCCTTTATGCCCGGGATATTCGCGCACCACCTGCCCGGTTTGCGTGTCCCACTCCTGAACCAGGAAAGGTTCCACACCCTGGCCGGCCACGGCGCGCTTTTCTCCCCGGACAACATCCATGCAGGCCCACAAGTCATGCGTGGCAACCGGCCGATCTTCCCAACTCCGTTTGGAAACCTGCCAACCACACACCGTCCCTCCATCCTCTATGGCCAGTAGCCTTTCCGGGCCCTCACTACGCAAGCAAACGGTGCCGGTGCGGTTTGGTCTACCCATACCCACCATGGGTGTCGGATAAACCAGAACGGGCCCCAGCCCAACCTGGTTGAAGCCGGATGGAATGGTGAAAAAACTTGTCACCGCAAGGCCGGCAAGTAATCCGACCAAAAGCGCGCACCCTGCGATACCAGCCAACTTGCGAGGCAAAATCCCTTCCAGCCGGTCCCCCCATCTGGGTTTCGCATTTTCCAGGGCCCTCACCATTTCAATACACGAGGAAAATCGCTTTTCCGGCAGTTTGGACAAAGCCCTGAAAATGACTCGGGCTTCCTGCGTGGTCAACGCAGAGAGGTCAGGCTTGCCCTCCAAATGAGCCTGGGCAAGTTCCAGACCTTTTTGCCTGAATGGCTCGCACCCACGCAGATGGCAGTAGGTCACGGCAAGGGCGTATTGATCCGAGGCGGGAACTGCTTTGCCCAGCAAGGATTCCGGGGCCGCGTAGGCAAGTGTCACCCCGTCGCCCCTTGGAAAATCAGCTTCCAGGACGCGGCGCATCAGGCCGAAATCACCCACCTTGCAATGGCCGCCGACCAGTAGCAGGTTTTCCGGTTTGACATCCCCGTGAACCAGCGGCGGATTTCGCTTGTGCAAAAAATCGAGGGCTTCAGCCGCCTCGCGCAAATGGTTTAGCAAATGGGAAATATTGAATGATTGGGTTTGGGCCCCGGGCCCTTGCTTGTGAAACGCCGCCAGCGTCTGATCGGCCAGTTCACTTCCCACGACAAACCAGCCATGGGAGACCCACAAACCGAAAATCCCGAGCAGATGGGGATGCCGCAATTCTTTCAAATGGGCGAGGGCTTTCCATTCCAGGCGGGATTTTTCTTCACCCATCCAAAGGCATTTGAGGGCGACCTGAACACTCCCGGGCCCCCTCGCCCGCCAGACTGTGCCGAAACCTCCGACCCCCAACTTTTGCTCCAATTCATACCCTGGAACGATTTCCATTCCAGCAGACAATTCTTCTCGCTCGGCTGAAATGGGGCTGATCGATTGATCCAGCCAGGCGGTTTGCTTCAGGGCATCAATCTGGCTTTTCAGGGCAGAAACCAACTCGGGGAATTCACGACAAAGTTCCGCCGGATCAG
>DKBS01000154.1 GCA_002451275.1 Planctomycetaceae bacterium UBA6894
AGCCTGCCAGCCCCGTCCGTCAATCGCACTAGGTCGGTTGCCACCTGTGGGAATCCCTCGGCGCCGTCGGCGATGAAATCAATGGTGACCAGCCGGATGGTTCTGGCAGGGTTGCCCGCCAACTGGCCGTCACGGATCACCGCGTCAGTTACCGTTCCCTGGTCATCGACTAAGGCCAGATTGCGGACGCGGTCACCGGCCGGACGGGAAGGATCGAAGCTGAATTTCAGACCGGAGACCTGCAGGAATTCGCCGCGCCGGGCATTTCCGTCCCATTTCTGGACAGAGTACTCGACAAGGTCACGGAGGCCCTGCGGGGTGACGGTTATCAGCGACAGACTGTTGTTGAATTTCTGGGCGTTCTCGATGTCTAGGACGGAGATATCGCCAGCCTGCTTTCCGGCGGAGGGATTGGCGGCTGTGGGCAGCCAAGCTCCGGTGGCCGGATCAATCTCGCCGATGGAATCGCGGACCCCGCCACCATTGGTCAGTGACACGCGGACAGTGGGATCGGACATCGCAGCAGCGAAAAGATTGGCATCTGTGATCAGGTCGCCAAGGTTGGTTTCCTGCTGGCGGACCGCCGGGTTGGTGCCATTGAGATAAACGGAGGAACGACCGAATCGCTGCCCATCCCTTTGGTCCAGGAAGCTTTGGATGCGATCCGTCACCTCACGTACCCTGGCTCCCCGGGTTCCCTGGCCGAAGGGATTATCGCCGGCCCACAGAGCGTCCATGGTGGCCTGGTTGGTTCCCAATCCGCCGGAAACAGCGGAATCAAAGGACCGGGCGATGACGCCCCTTGCGTCGAAATCGACCACCAGACGCCCCAGATAGGTGAAGTTGGGGCCAGTGTTCACGACCCAGACCGGATTGCCATCGGCGCCGATGAAAAGATCGGGATAGGCGCCCGCTGGAGTATCCCCCGGACGAATCGAGCTGCCAGCCGTTCCGGGGTTGGCCAAGATCGTGTGGGACCCGCCGGCAATGACAAGATCCACTCCCTTAAGCAGGGGAGCCAGGCCCCTTTCCAGTTGCAATTGCTGAAGGTGGGCCAGCAGGATGATCTTGTTCACGCCGGCCACCTCCAGGGAGGCGGCGGCGGCGTTGACGAGCGGGGCCATCGCCTTGGCGGTGTTTTCCGCCTCAGACTCCCCCGGCAAGATTTGCACACCCTGGTTGTTCTTGAGGGCGGGCACCAGAGACCGCAGGGTAGGGGTGGTCAGGCCGATCAGGCCGATGCGCTGGCCGTTCTCGGTGATGATGGCCGTGGGCGCAACCTTTCCGGCGATGGTGGCCGCCTCCTGCAAGCCGGCAGTGAGTACCGGGGCGAGGCCATCGGTGTCGCGGGTGAAATCGAGGTTGGCCGAGAGGTAGGGGAAATTGGCGCCGGCCCACTCCTCCGACGGTTTGGCGGCGAAGATTTCGCGGAGGTCATCCGTCCCCTCGTCGAAATCGTGGTTACCCATGGCCGATGCCTGGATGCCGATCCGGTTCAGGATGAGGATGTCCCCGCGGCCGGCCTGCTCGGCATTCTGGTTTCCGAACAACGATGCCATGGAGGGGTCGCCCGAAGCCTTGTAGAACGGGCCAGCCAGGTAATTGTCGCCTGAGGACAGCGTGATCGAATTAGGATAGAGGTCTTCCACCTTGTCGGTGATGGCGGCGAAACGGGGGGCATCCTGGATGGCACTGACGCCGGCCTCGAAATCGGAGGCATGCAGGACCTGGAGGGTGAAGAAACCGGACGGATCGCGGCCGGGAGTGAAGTTGGAGGCGACGGTCACGCCGGAGCGGCCATTCTGCACAAATCGGGCGTCCAGCAGTTTGCCGCTGTTGTAATCGAAGGCGTTGACGGTGCCTCGTGCTCCGGCCCCCGAGGCGGCCAGGATGTCCAGGAAACCGTCCCGGTTGACATCGGCCAGCCCGGTCGTGACCCCGCCGGTGAATCCCGGAGAGAAGGCCTGCATTTCCTTGCGAAGTTGGCCCCGGTCGTTGAGCACGCGCAGGCCCGGGCCTCCCAGGTCACCCGCGATGAATTCAAGGCGGCCATCGCGGTCCATGTCGCCCGCCACCACCGAGACACCCCGGCCGAATTGCCGGGCCGGGTCGGCTAGGAAGCTGGTGACAGCCCTGGGCGAGCCGGAGAGATCAAAACCAGTGATATGCCCGTTGATGCGGCTGGTCACCACGGCCCAGGCTGTGCCATCGGGAAGCGGCTGGGACAGGCTCGCCTGCACACCGCCCCGGTAGGCACCGTCGAATGCCAGGAAGGAGGAAAGGGTTTCACCCGTGGCGGCGTTCACCACCGCCACGCGGGGCTCGGCCCCAGGCCCCATGCCACACAGCAACACGCTGGTGATGGAACCACCGATTTCAGCCGACCCACCACCCAGCGACACCCCGCCTGTGAAGGCGGAATCAAAGGCGTGAAAACTCCGCCGCACCTGCCCGGTGGCCGCATCGACCAGAATCACATGGGGCGCGGCGCGGCCGCCCTCGCCCACGGCCACGGCAAGGGTGTCGGCTTTGGCACCCTGGCCCAGGGTGAGCGTTGCCACACTCAGCGGTCCGCGGTAACCCGGGAAAGGGGTGATCTCCTGCGCAAAACCATCTTCGGAGAGGATAGACAGCCTGCCCTGGCCGGAGGCGGTGACCAGGCTGCCGGCACCCAGGCTGAAGGGCTGTGCCACCACCGGGAAGTCACCCGCCGGAACCAAACGCCCCTCCAGGTTCTCGAGGGAGAGCCTGCGCGAGACTTGGGACGTTTGGGCTTCACGCCGCAAGAGTTTGCGCCACAACATTCCGCAACCCCATCAAATAAGCAGATACAAAACTTCCCGGCGCGGCTGATCAGCCAAGCGTGGCGATGACCGGGGCCTTGAAGTTCAGCAGGCCCGACCGCATCCATGCCGCGATGGGCGATGGATCGCCGTTGGCAGGCTGGGGCATGATTTCGCGTTGCACATTCAATGCTGGCTGGTTGTTCAGCCTGAGTTGCTGCACATTGCCCCACAGGTAATCCTGCACTGCGGCCATGTCGACATAGCCGTACCGCGCAAACACCTCCATGACAGCCTGCCCCCCGTCTGTGTTGCCGGTAATCGTGGTCAGGACATAATCCCGGAAGGTGGCCTCGCTGACATTGAACAGGTTGTTGGAGTTGGAAGCGGTGGAGACGGGAAGGAATCCAAGGTCTGCCCCGACGGCTATCTGAACCGATTTCAGTAATTCATCAGGCTTTGCCCCCATTCCGATGTCCACCACCTTGATGCTGGCTGACGGATTGAAACAATAGACGGTGGACCAGCGGTGATGGCCATCCAGCACAAATCGGCCATTTCCGCCCGTGATTATCAGCCCCGCCGGATGCCGAATTTCTCCACCTTTGAGGTACAAATCCAAAGAATCCGGGCTTGTGAGCGGGTATTTAATCGATTTGCTCATGTCCACTTCGTTCTGGGTGGGCAATAGACCCTGCACGGGATAGGCGACCGGCTGGGTCAGAGAGGTGACCTGACGCTCCTCATCATCAGGCAAACCGTCGGCATCACCTCCGGACCGGGACAGATTCCACAGCGCGGTGTTGGCCGGTTGGCTGCGGATGGGATTGTCTTCCGCGTCATAGACCGGGTTGGTCTGCAGCAGGCGGTTGTACATCTGGACGAATCCGTTTTCGGATTCATCGTAGGGTGCCTGCAAAATGCTGACCCACTGGCGGGCCAGTTCCAGATCCGGGAGGGGAGCGCCCTGGGCCGAAACCAGCCGGGCATGGTTTTCCGGGCTGCCGAGGATGCCGGCGGTAACGCCGGCCAGACCGCCCAGGGTTTGCCACCTGCCGGTCCACCCATCCAGCCCGGTTGCGTCGGCATCACGGCCTAACGCGGCGAAATAAACCTGCCGTACTTTCAAGCCGCGGTATTCAGCGGAGGAGGTCAGCGCCGAGGCCACCTCGAATGCGGACCGGCCCGATGCCAAGGCCTTGGTGTGCGCCGAAAGACCTGCAGTGTCGGGCTGGCGACCCAGCAGATCGACATACCAGCGATTCACGAGTTCAACAGGTTTGGCGAACCGCGCGGTGTACTCCTGCGACGATGCCATAGCGGCGGCCACCCGGTCCTCGCCCACACCCGCGAAGAGCTGGTCGGCCCAGTGGGCGACACCGCCCTGGTCCCCCGGGCGGTTGAGCAGGTTCTCGTAGTAACGTTCCGCCTGGCTCTGGCGGAATTCCCGAGAGGCATAGAGCGCCGCTGCCACCTCGCCGGTGGTGGTGCCGGAATCCAGTGCCCGGGTGTGGGCAGCCAGACCCGCCGAGTCGGGTTCGCGCAGCAGCACCTGGTGGTAGAGACCGGTCACCACCGCCTGGGCGGAGGCGTCCGGCGTGAGGCGGCTTTCTAGAGTCTCCAGCCGAAGAGAAAGAGAACGGATTGATCGAGAGGGATTCCTGAGCATCGTTAATCCAAATCCTTTGCACTTTGAAAGTCTTAGTTCCACCACCCCTAAAAATTGGATTGAGACACCCGCAATGAACAGGCTTAGAAACTTGTTCCTGGAGATGGCTTGGGTTCAGGCCACCGATCAAGAGGTATGGTCATTTGACCTACATCGTTGGGGTAGCCAGCTAATGATGGCTTTAGATTCCAATTTAAATTTATACCCC